>JAABRE010000053.1 GCA_011391125.1 Synechococcales cyanobacterium S06 | reverse complement strand
CTGGTTTAGACGCATTAGTCTAGCACGATAATTTAGCTTAATTAGGGATTTGTCTGATCATAAATGTTAAGTTTTGTAACAATTTTCACCATTTCTGCAAGAATCATAAGCAGATAAACGATAATTTAAAGCGATTTCAGTTGCTTGCTGCATTAATTCAGCAGTAGAAATAACAAACAGAGGTAAGGATTTTAAACTAATAATATCAGCTCTCAAATCTGTAATGCTATAAAGGTCAGCAGGAACATATTTTAAGAGAACATTGGTACATTCAATATAACAAAGATCGCGGAATAAATAACTCTGTTTTTGGGTTTTCTAAGTAACTAAAAAGTCGATTAACTTTAGAGGATAAAGGATCAGGAATAAATTGTTTAATTCCCACACTAGCATCAATAACACCTCTAAAAGAATTATTCATCGCTCACGATCGCCTCTCAATAAAATGGTACTATCAGGTAAATTATGAGAGTGAGAAATATTCCTTTTTTCTAATCTTTGATTAATTTCTGCGAGAATATTAGGAACATTTTTACATCTTATTTCCCAATTAGGATCATTGTCAGGAGAGAGGAAAAAATTGATAGATTGAGAGGAATTTTCTAGGGAATTTTCTAATAAAATAACCACTTGTTCTCCCAGAGATTTTTGATTTTTAGTTGCCAATTTTTGTAATTCTAAGTAAAGTCGATCTGGTAAATTTTCAATGTTTAAATTAGCCATAATTTGTCTAATAAAATTTAATTTTTAATTGTATAATAACATAAATAGAAATATCAGGAAGTGTGTTTCTTCCCCAAAAGACTTGATTAATAATCTCTTCTGCACGGTATGATTAAAGGTGGGCAATGGCGAATAAATCTTAAGGCTTCTGTTGTTAATTAATCGCGCCATTTCCCACCCTACATAAAGTTAATCGATCGCCCATTAGGTGAAAAATTTTACCAAAAAATTACCAATTTTCCTGCTCATTATTAACCTTTTCAATTTGAGTTAATAATTCGGGAATACTGGTTTGAATTACCTGCCACAAAATGTCTATATCCACTTCTTTATATTCATGAACAACACGATTGCGCATTCCTCGAATAGATGAAAAAGGAATGCTCGGATAAGATGCGATAAAATCAGGGGAAAGTGAATTAATGGCCTCACCAATAATAACTATTTGATATAAAACAGAGGACTGGGTTTTTAAATCTTGAGAAAAACTATGATAATCTAAATTTTGACAAAATTCAATAATTAAATTAGCAGCTCTAATTAAATCCAAAATTGCTTCTTGATTTCTGTTCATAAATTACTTTTGCATTACCTAAAATATTTTGTTGACGAATCCAATTATGACTTTTTTCCATGGCTTTTTTCGTGACAATATCTACAGGACGTTTAAATAATAAACTAAATTGATTTTCAATATTATCAAGATCAAAAAAAGTAATTTTAGCTTGAGGAGCAAAAGAAACTAATAAATCGACATCACTATTTTGGTTAAAATCTTCCCTCAAAACTGAACCAAATAAAGCCAATTCCACAATTTGCCATTGTTGACAAATCTCTGTTAATTGTTCTGGTTTTGCATTTAAACGTTTATATAAATCAATCATAATTTTTTAAATATAGCTTTTGTAAGCCTTTGTAGGGTGGGTAAAACGGCAATAAATTACTGAAAAAACCTTTAATTAATAATCCCTTATGCACGGCAGGATTAAAGGTGGGCAATGGCGAATAAATCTTAAGGCTTTTGTTGTCAATTAATTGCGCCATTTCCCACCCTACGAAACTTAAAGAAAAGGGTTAATAATGTGTAAACTTTCGATAATTAAACCATGTTGCATATCTTCTGAATAAAGTTGCTGAATATTAACAGCTAAGGCACTTGCAATAATTAAACTATCCCAGAAAGATAAGGAATATTTTGTTCTTAATTGGGAAGCTTTTAAAAGTATATTAATATCAAGTTCAATAATATTATGAATTTGATAAAAACCTTGAATTAAATTTTGAATTTGATCTTCTTTAAACTTACCTTTTTTGATTAGATTAACGGAAACTTCATTAATTACTTGGGTACTTAAATATAAACCCGTTTGATTCGCTAAAACATTAGCAATCTGATGTTTGCGCATATCTTGACATTGATTAAGAGCATAAATCCAGATATTTGAGTCTAAAAATATCCTCATATTATTACTCATTTTCTTCGTAAATTTCTGTTCTTTTCATAGGTTTTAATTCTTCTATTTTTAAGGGATTTTCTAACAAAAATTGTAAAAAATTTTGCTTTGTTTCTGAATTTTCTTGTTCAAGAGTAACTTTAATTAAATTTGTTTGTTTTAATTGTTGTTGATATTCTTGAGGGATTTTTATAGTTCCATTTTCTAGTCTAGTTTCAAATTGAAAAGTTGTCATCTTAATTTTACCTATTAAAAATCATCTTAATTTTAACCTATTTTTATTCATTGTAGGCTTTTAGGGTAAAACGGCAATAAATTACTGAAAAAACCCTTGATGAATAATCCGTTCTGCCCACCACCATGATTAAAGGTGGGCAATGGCGAATAAATCTTAAGGCTTCTGTTGTCAATTAATCGCAACCTTACCCACCCTACGAAACTACAGCCTATTATTTAAGATTGTAGAAATGTTTTTTAATTATAGTATGATTAATCTAGTTAATCTATATTTTGTTGATAAATCTATGACAGTAATAGTATTAAGTTGTATTGGTATAGGTTTCATAATAGGAGTTTTATTTCCAACTGTTGCGGGATGCTTTTTTTTATCGATGATAATGTGTATTTTGGGTAGCACTTCAACAGGAGCAATTCCTTTTACTTTAATATTTGGTTGTACAGCTATAGGTCTAGCAATAGGTATAGGTATATCTCCTTTTGGAAAAAAGAAAAAATAAAATTATTTAATATATTTAAAATTTATTGAATTCTCCAGCTTTTGTAGGGTGGGTAAAACGGCAAAAAATTCTGTCAAAAAACCTTTGATGAATAATCCGTTTGGCCCCACCACCATGATTAAAGGTGGGCAATGGCGAATAAATCTTAAGGTTTAGGTTGTTAATTAATCCCGCCATTTCCCACCCTACAAAAGTGGAAAAATTAACTCAACAAATCGATCGCCCGTTGGGTAAGAGCTTCAGCAGTCAAGCCATTGAAAGCCATTAATTGGCCAGCAGTAGCAGTAGTTTCACCACGTTTCCAAGCGAAAATATCCCGCTTGACATTAGAACGCAACATAATTGGTTCTAACATCCCACTTGCGCCACCCGTCACACAGATTAAAGCGTCACCACCGAACATCATCTCGAAATCTTCATCATTGAGGAAATGACTGTCGGGGTTGGTGCAAGTATCCCATGCCACATCAGTAGGACGATATAAACGACGAGGGTTGATAACCGAGACAATGCGCACCCCAATCCCTTCATTGGCAAGGTGTAAAGCCGCATCAAACACAGGAATCAAAGTCATATCGCCGAGAACTGCAAAGACAACCTTCTTCTTGCCTTCCGTTTCATCAAGAATCATGCCGCCATCTTGCAACCCCTTGCGATTCTGCTCCAAAGTAGTCAACACCGGTAAAGGAGACTTACTCGCAGTAATCGTAATCCCCTTATTTTTCGTGGTTAAAGCCCATTCATAGCACACCTGAATACTATTCGCATCGCAGGGAAACAAAGGATAAACGTTGCCGTTTCGCATCATGGATGCAAAATAATTTTCCACTTCAGGACGTTGGTGAGTCCAACCGTTGCGCCCTTGTTCCAAAGCTCCCGCAGTAAACAGGGTAATGGTGGAAGGAGTTGGTCTTCTCAACTCGGTCATTGCCTGGGTGACAGTTTGCCAAACTGGAAGACCATTAATGACAAAAGACTCATAGGAACACCATAAAGTGCGCGCTCCGAATAAA
The DNA here is from genome assembly GCA_011391125.1 of Synechococcales cyanobacterium S06. Lineage (GTDB taxonomy): Bacteria > Cyanobacteriota > Cyanobacteriia > Cyanobacteriales > JAABRE01 > JAABRE01. The sequence continues at coordinate 29,250 of JAABRE010000053.1, read as the reverse complement.
GCCAACCCCACCGCTAAACCGGCGCAAGCATCCTCGCTTAATGGTTCATATACCTGCCCTGTGGGACCTTGGAAGTAGGCTTCATCCGTAGTGGGGTGTACGATTTTTAAGCCGACGTTAATGTTATTAATTCCCGAAGCGGCGTTACCGTCAGCGTTTGTGACCACAAAATTGGGGTCTTTTTTGCCCACGTGGACGACTAAATCCCCCATGACAGTAGTAGCAACCTGCTTGTCACCCTTCACAGGGAAATCAACTAAGGGCAATTCGCCTAAATCAGCTAAGGGTAACTCCTTCTCGGTGACAACGTGATGGGAAGCGGGACCGCCAGCAGCGCGCTCCCAGTTAGTACGCACGATTTCCCACGCAGCCGGGGGTAAAGCGAGATTTTTGAGTGCGGAGACGATTTCTTCGTTTTGGAGGGTGTGGTGCGCGTATAAGTTGTGGGATTTCGCGCCTTTAGCGTGGACTCCTGCTCCTTTCAGTTGTTTAAGAATCAACACGGTTAATTTACCACTTAAAGCAAACTTGGCAGCTTCGTCAGTTGCCTCTAAAACCGCTTGGGTAAAGGCCATGCGTCCTTCTAAGGTAAACTCGGTACTATCGACGTATTCGCCTTCTTGGTTGCTGTCGTCATAATCCTTAGCATTGACGAGGATTACCTCTTGGAAACCGTTACCTTCCCAGAATTTGATCATCTCCTCGTTAGATTTGGTCGAAACCATGCTGTGATGTTCTTGGGAGTAGCCATTCCAGACCAAAATCGGGAGGAAATTGGTGACTTTGGGATACGCAGTGTGGAAGTGACCAAAACTACTCATGATGTAAGGTTCGCCTAAGCCGCCATCGCCAATGGTGACAGGGAATAATACGTCAGGATGAAGTTTAGCGCCAGCCATAGCGAAATGTTGACCTTGACCTAATGGTCCTGCTGGGTTCAACAATCCGGGGATTTGCCCGGAAAGATGACCCAATAATCCGTGCATTTCCCGGTAACGTTCGCTCATATCTTCCACGGTTTTAATGCCCATGTCTTCAAGGGAGCGATCGAGGAACATATTGCTGTAAAAACCGGGGGCGTGGTGGCCAACTTCGGTGATGATGTTTTTATAACCGAGCATGACTAAGGACGCAATACATTCGGCAACACTTGCGAAACCTCCGGGGTGGCCGGAAGCTTTGGCGGCCGTTACCTGTAAAGTTAGATAACGTAGGGCATCGGCTGCTAAAATGGTTTGGTAGATAGCGTTTTTATCCGTTGGGGAGGCGATCGCCTTCAACCCTTCACGAATGGCAGCTTCTTGGCCGAATTGTTCTAAACCTTCTAATTCTTCCGCGAAATAATGAATACCGTGACAAAACGCAGGAATGGCGTTAGTTGTTGTCATTTTCGATTTACCTCTGTGTTAGGAGCATGATTATTATTAATCTTACAATTTAGTGGCCTTTTTCAGTAATTATTATTAGTAATTAAATGTTTTATTGGTGCTATTTTTGATAACTATAGATAATTATCTATGCTTATTTTTTAGCCCTATTTTTATCACTTATTAAGTAATTTGTCGGGTGTGTTAATGAAATGTAACCCACCCGACCAAAATAGTTGACTTATAAACATTTTTAATCTATGATTAATTAACATAATAATATATTCGAGGTAACAAATTATGGCCAATCAGAGAAGAGTAAATGAAAATGGCGAGGTTTTTATTGAGGTAAATTCGTTAGATGATGTTATCTCATTAAAAGAAAATCCTGATAATATCTATAGAGCAGGTTCAATGTGTAAAGTTAGTGATTTAGCTACATTTATTAAATGTAAATTATTAGACCTTTCTGTATCTGATTGGAATAACGACAGGTATAAAGAGCGTAAAAAATCCGTTGAAGAAGGTTTAACAGCTGAGGTATTAGAATTAGCTTCCCCTACTTGGAAAAAAGGTAAAATTAAAGTTAGTGTGCGTTTAGAATTTTATCCCGATGAACCAGAAATTTCTGAACCAGAATCACCTTTAGATGAATTTAGAAAAACCCTTAATTCTTAAACTGTAGGATGAAGAGTGCGCGATTCGTAATCCACCAAAATAACATTATGTGGTGCGTTACATTTGTCATTATGTGGTGCGTTACATTTCATTAACGCACCCTACTAAACTAATAATAAGATTATGTGGTGCGTTACATTTCATTAACACACCCTACTAAACTAATAATAACTGTGGTGCGTTACATTTTATTAACGCACCCTACTAAACTAACATAATCTCAATACTTAACTATAAAATTATGGCAAAAACTCCCCGTATAAATATCCCCCAAACTGTTAGAGAATACGTTTTTCAACGCGATAATTTTCACTGTCAAAGTTGCGGTGTAAAAAATAATTTAACTGTCGATCATATTATTCCTTTAGCTAAAGGAGGTAGTAACGATATTAGCAATTTACAAACTTTATGTAAGAGTTGTAATAGTAAGAAAAAACACCATTTTGACCCCCGTTTTAAACGTCATTTTGAGTGATCTTAAAGCGCTAAAGCGCAACAACAAACCAGGTTCGTTGTTGCGCTTTAGCGCTTTTATGATTAATAAACCAGAATTATTACAGACGTTGGATTTTGTCTTTTTGGCTAATGAATAATAAAGCGATGGTGATAGGAATAACTACAATTACCGCACCCCAGACTAAACTGAATAAAAAATTGGCTAAAGAAGGAGTCATATTTTGTTTACCTTTTTTTCTTGTTTAAAAATTGTAACACAAGTATTTTACCTGAGTAGTGTTAATTATTTTGACATACTCACTGCTATTACTGATACGCTTTTTATTAGAGTTAATTTAATTTTTTGCGATCGCCATTATGAATTTTCCCACTATAGCCAGTAATTTTCTCGCTATCTTCCTAGGTTTGATGACCTTTTTGTTTATTTTCCGCATTGTTTTGACTTGGTATCCCAATATTGATCTTAACAACTTGCCTTTTAATTTGATTGCGTGGCCGACAGAACCTTTTTTAATCCCCATGCGAAAATTAATCCCACCTTTGGGGGGTGTGGATATTAGCCCCATTATTTGGGTAGGAATAATTACTCTATTGCGGGAAATGCTCCTTGGCCAACAAGGGTTGATTACCATGGCGATGAGATAACAGTTAACAGTTATCAGTTATCAGTTAACAGTTATCAGTTATCAGTTAATTGTTAGCTGTTAGCTGTTATCAGTAGGGGAATTAACCCCTTGATAAAACCTTTTTTCTGGGTAAAAATTAACCATTAAAAGTTACTTAAAAGGAAAATTGAAAAAAATCTTTACTTTTGCCGTTAAAGATGTCACCTAGAGACCTAAACTTTAGTCAGAGTTAAAATGGCAGTCGTGAGGTCTTTTTATGAAAAAAGTTTTAGGTATCATTCTCGGAGGGGGCGTTGGTAGTCGCCTTTACCCTTTAACCAAGTTAAGGGCCAAACCCGCAGTACCATTAGGTAGTAAGTATCGCTTGATCGATATTCCTGTGAGTAACTGTATCAATTCAGAAATACTCAAAATTTATGTTTTGACTCAATTTAACTCAGCTTCCTTAAATCGTCACCTCAGTCGCGCTTATAATTTTGGTGGGATTAGTGAAGGTTTTGTGGAAGTTTTGGCCGCTCAACAAACCACCGAAAATCCTGGTTGGTTTCAGGGCACAGCTGATGCAGTCAGACAATATCTCTGGTTACTCAAAGAATGGGATGTGGATGAATATGTAATCCTCTCCGGTGACCATTTATATCGCATGGATTACAGTAAATTTGTCCAACGTCACCGGGAAACCAATGCGGATATTACCCTTTCGGTTTTACCCATGGACGAAAAAAGGGCTTCGGATTTCGGTTTAATGAAAATTGATGGGCACGGCCGAGTAGTTGACTTCAGCGAAAAACCCAAAGGTGAAGCACTGAGAAATATGCAGGTTGACACCGCATCCCTCGGTTTATCCCCTGAAGAAGCCAAAAAAAGCCCTTATATTGCCTCCATGGGCATTTATGTCTTTAAAAAAGACGTTTTAATTAATCTATTAGAATCTCATCCTGAACAAACTGATTTCGGTAAGGAAATTATCCCCGAAGCTGCTCCTACCCATAATGTCCAAGCTTATTTGTTCGATGATTATTGGGAAGATATTGGAACAATCGAGGCTTTTTATGAGGCAAATTTGGCTTTAACTCAGCAACCTAAGCCTCCTTTTAGCTTTTATGACGAGAAAGCTCCCATTTACACCCGTCCTCGTCATCTACCTCCCACTAAGTTGTTAGATTGTAAGGTCAGAGAATCCATTATTGGCGAAGGTTGCATCCTTAAGGAGTGTAGCATTAGTCATTCTGTGTTAGGAGTACGGACTCGTATTGAATCTAACTGCGTCATTGAAGATAGTTTATTGATGGGTTCTGACTATTATGATCCATTAGCCGAACGAGAATCTAGTCTTGAAGAAGGTAAAATTCCCATGGGTATCGGTGCAGATAGTACCATTCGTCGCGCCATCATCGACAAAAATGCTCGCATTGGTCGCAACGTCTTAATCCTGAACAAGGACCGCGTCGAGGAATCTAATCGCGAAGAACAGGGTTTTTATATCCGTAGCGGTATTGTAGTTGTCCTCAAAAATGCTGTCATCCCCAATGGAACAGTAATTTAATGAAAAAGTAAGAAGTAATAAGTAAGAAGTAATAATAAAAAACTACTATTGATTACCTACTACTTAATTATGGATTACAACTTATAGAATAAGTGGGTATTGCTCACCTATTCTATAAAGTACGGCAATTGCCCCTTTTCTGTGTCATAACAACCGAACTAAAATTGATTGACAAGTTTGTTAGTTTATAAACAGACTAACTATTTATATTTTTTTAAAATAGACTTTAACTATAATAAACAGGAGATTATTTCTATGGCTGCTACTGATTTTAAAGATTATTATTCATTATTAGGTCTCAATAAAACTGCAACTCCTGAAGAAATTAAAAAATCTTTTCGTAAATTAGCTTTAAAATATCACCCAGATCGCAATCCCAATAATAAACAAGCAGAAGCGCGTTTTAAAGAGATTAGTGAAGCTTATGAAGTTTTATCCGACCCCGAAAAACGGCAAAAATATGACCAATTTGGACAGTATTGGCAACAAGCAGGATCAGGAGGTTGGCCAGGAGGTTCTAGTAATGTCGACATGAGCGGTTTTGACTTTAGTCAATACGGCAATTTTGATGAGTTTATTAATGAATTATTAGGTAAGTTTTCTAATACTGGTCAACAAAGAAGTTCCTCCTCTCGTCAGCAAACGGACAGTAGTCCTTTTAATAGTAATTATAATAGCAATTATGCTAGTTCAAGTTCCACCTCTTTAGATCGCGAAGCTAATATTAATTTAACCTTTTCTGAAGCTTATCGAGGTGCAAGAAAACGCCTTAATTTAGGTAATGAAACTATTGATGTTCGTATTCCAGCCGGAGCAAAACAAGGTAGCAAAATTCGCGTTCGTGGTAAGGGGAAAACTGACCCCTATAGCAAGTTACAAGGAGATTTATACCTGATTGTAGAGTTACAAAAACACCAGTTTTTTGACTTTGATGGTGATAATTTAACCTGTGAAATTCCCCTGACTCCTGATGAAGCAGTTTTAGGTAGTTCGGTGGAAATTCCTACCCCTGATGGTATGGTAACCATGAAAATTCCTGCCGGAATAAAAACCGGTCAATCTTTACGTTTGCGGGGTAAAGGTTGGACAAATCCGAAAAGCGATCGCACCGATTTATATGTGAAAATTAAGATAGAAATTCCCCCAGATATTTCCCCCCAAGAAAAAGAATATTACGAAAAAATTAAGGCAATTCGTAAGTTTAATCCTCGCAGTAATTTACACGGTTTTAGTCTTTAAAAAACCATGCTTATTCCTCTAATTTTATCCTTGGAGGATGGTATTTTATCCACTGAAAAGAGACTAAATTTAACCCAATTCCTATTAATAATAAAATGGTCATTAATATTAGTTGATACCAAGGAGCTTTAACCGCAATATCCGCAATTAAATGACCTAAATTAAAGATTGTATAAACGAGGGTAAAACCAAAGTGAAAAACACGATAGGGTTTTGCTTCTGTAAATGTTGAAGCAATAATTGCTAACATTGGCAATACAAAAAATAGCAACATAAAACCAAAGATAGCATCCAAATTCCCCCCTGCGTGGGAATGTTCAACTTCCACTTCATGGAAAATTGGCATTAAACCCAAATCCGTATGAAAAAGCATTCCTAAAAGAAATGAAGTCCAAAGACTAGCGATTTTTTGCGGGTAATTACCAGACATAATTCCTGATCTCCCCTTTTTTGCTTTTATTTTTCCATTTTCCCAGATCTGCAAAGTAAATGGGGAATTATTTTTTTATAAAATTGTTTCAGAAAAATCTTTAGGACCTTGAATTTTAATCTTTTTTAATTTACTTAAAATTCCAGTTTTTTTCTGACTTTTTTCTGACGCAAAAAGTTTGATTATATCATAAAGCTCTGCTAAATATTCTTCAGGTAGTTGATTAATTTCCGATTCAATTAATTCTTTTAGCTGCATTATTAAAATTCTCCCTATTGTTTTCTTTATTATAAGTTATTTTTTAATAGTTAAAGCACAACAAAGAACTTATCCTCTCTGCTGTATTCTTGTTACTAAGTCATCAAAAGGTTGCCAGTTATCTTCTGTGGAAATCGCCTCCCAAACCTCTTCAATTATTGGTCGTAATAAAGCAGTTTTTGGGTTACTTTCTAACAGACAATTACCGATATTTTCCATCATTTCTAATGGCAATTTTGCTAAGATTTCCTGATACAAATTACACCATTTCTTAAATAATTCTGGTACTTTTTTTAACTCCGGTAAATCGGCATTTTCTAAAATTAGACTAGGATTATCACGACAACCATGATTAAAACCTCCTGCCAATTCAGCAAAAAATTGATGATAACCAACTTGACTTTGCTGTAATAACTCAATGGTTAACCTTAATAATTCTTGACCTTCTGCTATTTTTAAGTCTTGAAAACCCAGTTTTTTTAACATTAATTTTTGGTAATTATTAGCATAACAATCATCAAATTTTCCTAAACTATTTGCCAATTCAGCAGCAGGAATTACTAAGGCCAAAGGTAACTGTAATTTCTCTAAATTTAGCTTACAAATAAAGGGCTGATTTCCGTAACTATAACGGCCACCATAATCAAAATAGGCCGCCACAAAAGTGGAATTATAAGTAGGAATAAAAGCGTAGGGACCATAGTCGAAACTTTCGCCGGTAATGGACATATTATCTGTGTTTAAAACACCATGACAAAAACCCGCAGCCATCCACTGTGCGGCTAATTGGGCGACTCTTTCCACTAATTCACCGTAAAATAAGCTATATTTTTCGGGAGAATTACTAATAGTTGGATAGTAATAATATATCACATGGTCTAATAATCTTCTGATTAAATCAGAACGTTTCAAATAATATAAGCGCTCAAAAGTTCCAAAGCGAATATGGGACTTACTAAACCGAATCATTACGGATGATCTAGTCGGAGAAGGTTCATCCATGCGCCATAATTGTTCTCCAGTTTCAATTAAACAAAAACACCGCGAAGTATTCACCCCCAATTGATGTAAAGTTTCCGCAGCTAATACTTCCCTAATACCACCTTTTAAGGTTAATCGGCCATCAGCGGTTCTTGAATAAGGAGTCCTGCCTGAACCTTTCGTCCCCAAATCATATAAATTATTATCAATTCCCCTAACTTGACCATATAAAAACCCTCTTCCATCACCTAAAAAGGGGTTATATTCACCGAATTGATAACCATGGTAACGTAAGGCCAAAAAGGGAGTTATACTCTGAAATTTCCCGAAACATTCGACAAAATTACCATCAGTTACTTCCTCTTTTGTTAACCCTAAAATTGGTAAAATGCTATCATTTCTAAACCGTAAAATATGTTGGAGAAAATCAGCGGCCGAAACCTCATCATAATAATTATCCCCTAAATCGGCGATCGCACTTTCATAATTAAGATTAAGCAAAGGATTTGTGTTTAAATTGGTCATTTGTTTTAGAATAAAATAAGTGAATATTAATTAAGAATTATGCCAGATTCAATCATGTATCAAGAGGATGCTTTTGTCGTCCTTGAAACCGATCAACCAGAGCAATTTTTAACCGAGGAAGAATTACGAGAAAAACTCAAACAAATTTTAGTTTCTCAAGGAGATAATTTACCACGGGAATTAAACAAATTCAATACCATAGAAGAAAAAGCGCAACATTTAATTGAAAACTATTTTGAATTAGATTTAGGGCCAGGTCAATACCTACAATGGTATGTTGTCAGACTAGAAAAAAGATAAAAATAGTAGTGGCAATTTAAACAATTGCCCCTACATTATTAAACAAGAATTAACGCTAAATCTACCCGATCTTCCTCTGGTTGAGAAACATTAGCTTTGATACCTGGACCAAAAAACTTAGTTAATTTTTCCTCTTTTTCCTGCCAAGTTTTAAAGGAAATTAAAGGAGAATCAAACTGTAAAATTAAAGCATAATTACCCTCAATTACTGTCTCTTTTAAGCTAGATAAAACAGGTCGTTCGTCATCAGTAGGACTTAAACCTAACTTACCCAAAACCTCGTCTAAATGCGCTTCTTGGCCATAACGATAACGGGTAACATCACCAATAATTTGTTTTTGGGTCGCCGTGGCTTGTTGTTCTCTTAAACTTGCAATTTCTGGAGAAGTTTCAACAGAAAAAGGTACAGGTTTCAACTCTGATGCTTTAAGAGCCAATCCACCTAATAAAAGAGGAATACCATAAAAGAAACCAGCTAAATTTAAGGTAGCATTATCAGTCGCATAAGCGATAAAACCGACAATTGTTAACACACCACCTACTAATAAACCAGCAGATCCTAAAGAAAATTTACGAAACATTGATAGAAAATTATCCTCTTATAATTACAGGTTTTTTTGATATTCTTCGAGTAAATCCATGAGAGATACCAAACATTTTTGAGGCAATAAATCTAAGAGAGGAACATCTTTTTTGCCACCTAATTTAACAGGAATACCGCGCAAAATTTGCTCGACTTCTTCTGTACCCAGTTCATCCTTTTCTAACAAAGAATAAACGTTTTGAGCGACAGTTATATGTAGATGAGCTTCTGCTAAATATAAATGCCAATTAGCGACATCAATATAAATATTTTCGCCAATTTCTGCTGCTAACCGTTCGATTTCTTGAGTAATATTAGCCATTTGTTTTCACCGAATAATCTGCAATTACTGCAATATAAAGAAGATGTAATAACAATAATAAACCCCAAATCCCCGAAAACCAAACAATCCAATTCCAGTCAGCATTTTTCAGGTTATGGAAAAACCAAACACCGGAATTACAAGCAAGGGCAAAAGCAACATGAACCGCAAAATTCATGCGATCGTCAAGTTTACGAAAAGCTGGATCATTTACTCGATCTGGTTTTCTTGGCCAACGTGGCGGCATAAAAACTCCTTAATAAAACACAACTTACCATCATAACACCTGACTCCAAGGGAAAACCCCCTTTGCGTCTTAGCGCCTTTGCGTGAGACAAAAATCAAATAATTAAGTAGCGGAATAATCCCCCGACTTTCCCCCCGTTTTGCTAACTAAATGGATATTTTCAATGATCATTGATTTTTCCAGAGCCTTTGCCATGTCATATAAAGTCAAAGCAGCCACAGAAACAGCAGTCAAGGCCTCCATTTCTACCCCTGTTTCCGCTTTGGTTTTTACCGTTGCTTGAATTTCATAACCCGGCAAGCTGGAATTAGCCGCAATATTAACCTCAATTTTCTGTAACACTAACGGGTGACACAGGGGAATTAAGGCCGATGTCTGTTTAGCCGCCATAATTCCCGCAATTTTGGCCGTAGCAATCACATCGCCCTTGGGAGCATTCCCCGCTTCGATCGCCGCTAATGTTGCTGGTAACATTCTAACTTGAGCGCTGGCGATCGCCTCTCGGAAGGTAACGTTTTTCTCGGAAACGTCCACCATTTGCGCCTCTCCGGCCTTATTGAGATGGGTCAAAGAAATTTTTTCGCGAAAGTCTTGCATTTTTTCAGAGCCTGTGTTAATATAAATAATCGTTGGGTAAAAAAAGCGAAACGCAAATAACTCAATTAAGGGCTTGTAGCTTAGTGGATTAGAGCGGCTGACTACGGATCAGCAGGTCGGGAGTTCGAGTCTCTCCAAGCCCGTTTTAAATTAAAGGTTTCACAATTTCCTTTAATTATAAATTATGTTTTCCCTAAATTTTCCCAATTCTAAAATAAGTAGGGTGGGTAATTGCTCAATTAATTGAAAGAATAGGTTTTAATCTAACAATTGCCACTTTGTGATTGGGTGGGCAAAACAGAGCCTTAATCGAGGGAATTAATAGTAAATTAATTTACGTTTTACCCCCCTACTAAGGTTAAAAACTAGGATAAGTTCCCTCGACATAATACTTAATTAAATAAGCATGGGAAAGGGGTTTTTTACAATTTTTAATGTCTCCATTAGTTTCATAATCTAAGAGAATAACAGTTTGAGATTGGGACATTTTTCGCAATTTTTCCACCAAATCAGCGAGGGGATTTTCTAATACCCAAAGATAACTAGGAAGGTAAATTAACTTTCTCGCATCTAGGTAACTTAATAACTTAGTTGCTCCTGCTGAATGACCTTTAGTTTTACCGTATTTCCTAACAGTTCGTTTAATATTTTTCATGTCCTGAATCTGCATTTTTGAATGGTCAATTCCCGCAGTTTCAAACACCTTTAAACCTTGCCAAATTCCTTCCACAGATTCACTTTGCCAACGGGGATAAAAGGGCACAGGAATGTTACCATGGGGATAAAAGGGACTGAACTTAACCCAAGGAGTTTCACCTTTAGATGTTACGTCAATAATAATGGTTTCGGGATAGTCTTTTTGAATATTATCTAAACGACGACGATGACTTTGAACAATAATTGACATATATTTTTATCCTTTTTTAATAACTTTAGTTATCATAAATGCAATTAAGAAAAGGGGTTTTCTTACTCCCATCTTCCTTGGGGATGATGGGATTTTAACACAATTCCAAAGTAAATAAAGTAATTTTCTTATTTTTTTGATACTCTGAAAACCGCATAAATTCCAATTCATGTTCATCTAAAATAACCTGATAATTAAACACTTGATAGACAGAATTAAGGTGAGGATAACTAGGAGAAAGTTTAATTTCCTCGGTTTTTTCAAGGAAGATTAAAGGTTTCTTAAAATCTAAGCCAATTTCCTCCTTTAAACAGCGAAAAGCTGCTAATTCTGGGGTTTCATCAGCGATAATTTTCTCGGCTAATTTATTCAAATTTCGTTTTCTCAATGCTCCTGTGAAAAATATTTGTTTATCTTCTACTAAAGTAAATAATTGCTCTCCTAATTTCACTTTAACTTCCACAGAAACTAATTTAACAACCCGATATAACTGATTATTAATAATTTCTAAAGTTGTTTCTCCTGAGTCAATTTCATTCTTAAGATCAGCTACGGTTTTTGTTCCTTTTTTAGGAGACCATTCTTGAGTATTAATCTTGTATTTTGATAAAAAGTCATTTAATTGATTTATGTTCATTTTTTTAAGCTTATTTTAAAATATAATAATATATTAAATTATCTTGCGAAAAAAAGACTTTTTTATTTGAAAAAATAATAGATTAAGCTTGATTCATCATTTTTATCCGCCTAATTTTAGTCTTTATTTTACTTCTTTTATAATACTCACCTGAATAATTACCAATGTAAATTATTAAATATTATTCAATAATTTAACAATGTATCGATCACTAAGAGTTGCTCCGAAGCAGCGATCGCCTCGACAACTGTTTCTTAAGGGTGGGGCCAACACTTTAATTATTATTAATTGAAAAAGTTTGCCACATTAATAATGTAATCGAAACAAATTACTTTTAATAAGCATTAAACAGGGAAAAAAGTAAATTTTAAAACCCTTTTTTCTCCTTTAAACTTACTTATTATTTAGGTTTATTTTTTTGACCATTACGAAAACCTTCGGCGTAAGCTTCACTTATTTCTTTAGCTTTTGCACCAGACCAAACTATTTGATTGGCGGGATCATTGGCCGGGTTATGATAACCATTGTTGTGTGCGCCATCACGTTCACCTTTAACGTAAGCTTCTTGTTTTGTCATAATTTTTACCTCTTGTTTTGTTAATAATTATGATTAAAACATGGTTTAGGAAAAGGGTTTTTCCCCATAAAAATTGTAACAATTATGTAATAGTTAACCTATTTTGATTGTAATTATGTTAGATTAGTATTTATTCTTTTGAGGACTTAAAATTATGGCAGAATTACCTTTTTATCAAGAATATCCACCATTTCCTGCTAATTTATGGTCAATTGATACACCGAAAAATTTAAGATATCCTAAACCAGATCATCCTAAGTTAGAACCTGCTCTTAAAAGTTTTTTTGATAATATTAAAAAGGCCTTTAGATTGTATGTGGAATTAATTAGTTTTTATGACGAAAATTCTGATTTTTATTTTCCTCAAGAAACCTTTACTCAAAAAGATTGGAGAGAAGTTTTTAATTCCGATTATATAAAATATTCAATTTTTACTTGGTTAGATACTTTTAAAGTTAATCTCCATGATTGGTTAATAAAATTTGAAGCTCGTTTTGGTCTGACTTTAAATGAGAAACAAAAAGAGGAAATACTTAGTTTAATTCCTTTTAAATGTTTAAAGGAAAAAAATGGTAAAAATGGAATTAGAACTTTTAATAATGACTTTATTTGTTTAGCAACAAGGAGTTTTTTATTATCTAAAAATAAACAATATACTAAGTTACATTTAGAAACAATTACCACGAAATTAATCTCGGTTTCTCATCTTACTAATACTTTAGAAAATAGTAATTTTTCTGACCAAACTAATAATATTATTTTCGATGAGTTATTAAAAACTACTTCAGAAAGTCTTAGAGAACAACAACGTTTTTTTATCAAGTTTCAACACATTGTTACTCGAAATGATCTTGATAAAATTGAAGATATAGTGTATCAATTAAGAAAAGTTTGGTCACAGGAAGATATACCTTTAATTAGTATTAAATATGCTAGTTCTAGTCAGCAAGAAACTGTAGATTTAATTATTTTCCCTATCTGTTTATTCTATAATCAGCGAGGAATTTATCTGACAGGTTATGGTTCTAAACCGAGTAATCTTTCTTATTTAGGTTACTATAATTATCGTTTAGATCATTTTCTGGAACTGGATAAAAATAAATATATTTTTTCCCAAGAATGGGATGAAGATAATCCTGATATTCATTTAAAATTACTGAAGAAAAAAGAAGAATTACAGGAGTTAAATTCAGCTGATATTTATGATAAATTACAGGAAGGTTTAGGGGTAGATTTAGATCGGGAACTTAAAACTATGTTGTTACGTTTTCCCCAAGATTTTCATAAATATTACATCAAAAATACAAAACGACATGATACTTTTAAACAGTTAAATATTAATAATTTGCAAGAATTTTGGCAAAAATTAAATCAGAGTTTAGAAAAAACTCAGACAAAATTAACAGAAAATGATAAACAATTAATTAGCAAAGTAATAGAAAATAACCCCGATGATGCTTATTATATAATGAATTATCGCCACGGTAAAGAAGGTGGTTACAATGTGGAAGCTGATGTCATTATGCGTTTAAGAAGTTGGGGTCATAATGTGGAAATATTATGTCCCCATGATTTAAGACAACGTATGCGGGCAGATTCTCAAAAAGCTTGGGAAATCTATAAATAGGGTGAGTGAAAGATCAAGTTTTATCTAACAAGTAGGAGTTAAAAATCTGATGAACCCGACAATTTATCATTATGGTAAGTTGCCACAATTAAACCAATAAACTGCAATTAATAAACCGTAAATTGCACCAATTAAAATTCAAGTTTTCATCTTTAGTTACTTCCTTTCTTGACAATTTCTCGGTTTTCTTGGTATAGAAAAACAGGCATTTTGCCTGTTCTGTCAATCTACAATTAATGATAAAATTCTTCCCAAACTGCGTTAATTAATTTATCTTTTAAACCGAAGATTTCATCGCTTAAACGTACTATTTCAAAGTTGGGAACTGCTTGGGAGCGATCGCCTGCAACTCTCTCGATCGCCTCCTGATAATCTTTAAATATAGCAGTATAAACGGTAATGGCCATAGCAGTAGAACGACTAACTCCTTCGTGACAATGGATCAATAAAGTTAAGGGATTATCGGCATTTTCATAATGAGTAGAAACAAAATCAATAACATCATAAATAATATCCTTAGTTACCAGTTCTTGTCCTAATTGATAGTTTTCTGACCAGACATCATCAAATTCTAACCTTAAAACACTGTGACGATTATCATTTTCTTTAGATAAAATAGACTGAGGTGCAAAAATTGTATAACCCGGATTCATAATCGAAATAACCAGGTCTGCATCATCAATATAATCATTAACTTCGGGGACACCACAAATAATAATATCTAAATCTAACATTAAATCTGCTCCTAGTGAAAGTGATTTATGGTTATAGCATTTTCTGATTAAGTGTTATCTACCCTCACCCCCCTTCCCCCCTCTTCCCAAAGGGAGAGGGGGAAAAAAAGAGGCGAAATATCAACTAAAAATGCTATAATTATCCTATATACATTCAAGAAAAGGGATTTTCTTAAGGTTTATTTTGAGTTTAATTTAGATTGAAGATTAGCATATTCCTCTTCAAGTTCCCTTAGCTTTAGAAGATTAACAACTAGAGGAGTTAATTTAGTGGCCAGAGACTCCATTTTTTTAATTATTTGAGTTGAATTTTTGGCAACAAAATCTGGTTCAATTTTTAAGGATTTAAAGACGTGATCAAGAGTAAATTGTCTATTTAAAAACAAATTATAATCTTCATCACCTTGATTATCGAATCTTTGATAAACTATTTCTCCATGATAAAAACTTAAAGGTTCACGATCTTCTCTACTTAAAACACAATAATTAATGATAAATAACCATTCAGAAGAATGTAATATCTTTAAACAAGTGGGTAAAGCTTGGATTTGTTGATGGGTTTTCTCGAAAATTGTTCCTTCAAAATCTAAATCTTTTCGCCAAATCGAACTTCCTCTGACATATTTACTCTTGTCGAAAAATAGATAATTTCTGTTGTTATCACCAAATTTTTGATGATTGGTTAATAAATATTCTAGGGTTTCTTCTTTGGTTATTTTCTGTCCTTGATCTTCCTGACGTTCTGAGTAACATCTACCATTTTTAAGTTGATAAAAACCAGAGGGATAATTATTAATTTCTGACTGAGAAGAAGTGGGTACACGGTGATAGGAAACCTCAATAGTTACATCACTATATTCGGGAATATTAGCAATTCTAGCTAAACCAATCAAAGGAGTATTATAACGAGTAAATAAACCAATGGTAGCTAACTCCGTGTCTCTTTTTTCAAGGTATCCTAATCCCACCAATGAACAACCCAAGTTTTCAATATTATATACTAATAAATCTTCGTTGAGCTTACTGCGTAAGGTGGAGTCATTGGGTGCATCAGGATGAGAAAATAAACTGGATGGTCGATAAAAAAGAGTGTTAAAAAAACTATTTTTTTCTCGGCTGATATTCGTTCCGTAAGGTGACTTATTATAATGTTTAACCAATTCAGATATGGCAGATTCTGAACCCGTAAAAGTAATTTTACTTAAATACCACATTTTTTACCCCCGAATAAACTGAACAATTCTCATCATAAATTAAGCAAGAAAAGGAGGTTTCCTGTATTACCTCCCCCAAGAAACTTAATTTCCGTGTCAAAAATTAATTAAAAGAATTAGGATATTCCACAGTTTCAATGCGATCTAGTTCCAGGTGGGTATCTTTCATTAATTCATATTTAGTGGCTTCTTCTTCTAAACTATCAATTAAATCCAACAATTTTGATAACTGCTCGCTTTTTTGTTCCATTAAAGTACGATTATGTTTGTCATTAGATTGCAAAGAACTTAACTCACTGTAAAGATATTCTTGATATTGTTTCAATTGTGCAGCGAAATCCATAATTTAAGTCCTCTTACAGTTACAAAAATAGATTATTACCCAAGACAAGAAAAGGGGTTTTCCTAGAGAATATTGTTGGTTTAAATCCTTTATCATCTTAGCAAAAAAATGATATATTTTTGAGATAATTTAACAAAAATTAAACTATGTTTCCTAAACAAACTTTTTGCCTCGTGATGAAAGATATTACTGAATTAGAAGTGGATGTCATTGTCAATGCGGCTAATGAATATTTAAGGCCAGGGGGAGGAGTTTGTGGTGCGATTTTTGAAGCTGCCGGAAATGAGCTTGAATATGAATGTTTAGCCATTGGTCATTGTGAACAGGGAGACGCTGTTTTGACTGATGCTTATAATCTCAAAAATGCCCAAGGAATCATTCATGCTGTGGGACCTAAATATGGAGAACCGCATTTTGAATCAACCCTTGATTCCTGTTATCAAAGGTCCTTAGAAATAGCGAGAGAAAATGATTATCGCACGATTATTTTTCCGGCTATTTCCTGTGGAATATATGGAGTTCCCATAGAAGAAGGAGCGAAAATCGCTATTGAGGCAATAATAGATTATATTGAGTCTTACCCTAAAGCTTTTGAGGTAATCACTATCTCAGTTTTAAATGAAAAGGCTTATAATTGTTACAAAAATATCTTTCAAGAATATTATCCCCATTCAATTCAAGAAACAATGGAGGAGGCTTATAATACCGAATATCCTCAACTTTTAATTAATGGTTAAGAAGTTCAGAAATTTGAGTAAGTAGGGTGGGTAATTGCGCGATTAATTGAGAGAATAGGTTTAAATATTAATTCGCAATTGCCCACCAATTCCTAAACACCTGTACCCTATTCAATACACCTTTATTGAGAATTCTTTTCAGTCTTTTTTATATTTAACCGATAAAAAGCGCTTTATTAAGAAAAATTATTAATAACTTATTGCTAATCTCCTCTTTTAATTGACTTTGACAAAAGGGCGATCGGGATCAACTTGGCGTCCAATGAACCCCCACCGTTTCCCCTAATCGCTGTATAACCCCCACAGCTAGGGTTTGTTGTCAGGGGCGTAAACATTGCGCTCCTACCCGACAATCACGCTCGTTACCCTACAGCTAGGGGCTCCTCCGTATGAGCGAACTGTGATGGTTCCTGTAATGGGTTTCCAACAATCACGCTCGTTACCCCACAGCTAGGGGGCGAGCCAGTAAAATGCTTATATCTTCAAACAGTTTTATTGTTTCCATTCAAATAGGTTCTCCAGCGAGTGGAGAGTTGGAGCAGAGACTATATCTGGACAATGTGGTATGAATGTTTCCATTCAAATAGGTTCTCTAGCGAGTAGAGAGTTCTTTGCAAAGAGAAAAGGAAGACCTGTGCCAAGCAGAGTGTTTCCATTCAAATAGGTTCTCTAGCGAGTAGAGAGCCTTAACTGGAATGGTGAATATCTCACTTCAAGATAATATCGTTTCCATTCAAATAGGTTCTCTAGCGAGTAGAGAGCAACTTTACGGTAAGAGAGCTTGTGTCTCCTACCACAGGCGTTTCCATTCAAATAGGTTCTCTAGCGAGTAGAGAGAAAGTATTTTCATCTTTAATTCTTTCTGAAGAGTTGGGTTTCCATTCAAATAGGTTTTCTAGCGAGTAGAGAGAGTTCGTCACAGGTAGCATAGCCAGAGAGGGTTTCAAGCCTCAAATCGACGCACCAAGAAAAACTAAGTTAATGATAGCTGAAAATTGTTAAATTGACAAGGCTCAAAGCTATATTTTGTAAGGAATCGACGGACGTTAACGAAAGAATAGGGATTGCAGAGATTTGGTTTTGTGCGTAGATTCTCATTTAAAAGCTACCAGAAACGGCTAAATCCTATATCTAGTAATGATTTAAGCTCAAAATAGTTCTCAGGTAATCTTCTTAGTTTCAGCCCCGAGGCACAAAATTAGGTTAATCAGGCTTTGTTATTGAGTCTTGGCTAAAATAACAAAATTAGCAGCATAACGCACTAATTTTAAATCAGAATGAGAAATAATCTGATCAAATTCATGTCAATAAATATTAGCTAAAAGGGGAGAAATAACAGCACCTTGACTAACACCTTTAGTCGCTAAAACATGACCATTTTCTGTTAAAATTCCCGTAGTAATCCATGATTTTATTAAATACAAAATACCGGAGTGATTAATAAATTTTCTCACTTCAATTAATAACCTTTGATGATCCAGATTATCAAAAAATTTAACCAGATCACCATCTAAGACAACTTGATAACCAATATCTCGCCAAAAAGCTATTTTTTCCACTGCTTGAATATAAGAAATATTTGGACGATAGGCAAAACTTGCTTCAGAAAAATGGGGATCAATTAAGGGTACAATAACATTTAATAATGCTTGTTGTATGATTCTGTCTCTCACCGTAGGTATTCTTAATTCACGCAAACTATTTTGTTTTTTAGGAATAAACACCTGTTTACCAGAAAAAGCTTGGTAACTATTATTACTAATAGAGTCAATTAACCGAGTTAAATTGTAACTTAAATTACTCTAAAAATTATTAATGATTTTATCATCATTAACGTGGGTTTACAGTGTCTCCTGTCAACCCTCTAACTTTAATGGTAACTTTAGCAGAAAGAAAAAACAAGCTTAATTTATGAGCTATGATAATTAAACCAAAGGTGGGCTATGCTTATGTTGATCTTAATCTACCAATTTTAATGTAATCCTTTGGCGAGGCGCTCGCAACGCGCACGCTTCGCGTGTCCGATTATATATTGTCCATTTCCTAACCAATGACCAAATAATCTTTGGGCATCTTGATCGCCCCAAGCGTCACATTCGTGGGTAGAATCAGGAAAAGGACTTTTAAGAATAGGTTTAAAGTCTAAAGATTTAGGATTATAGGTAGTTTGGGACTCTAGGAAACGACTTAATTTATCACAGCAAAGGTTAACTAATTCTAAGCGATCTGGGCGATTTTGTAAATCTTTAATATTCTTTTTAAACTCCTCAGAATACACTAATTTATCGCTTAAAGGTGGTAATAATTCCTGTTGATAATAGTGTTTTTTCGTCTGTAACCAGATTAATTTACCCCATTCTGAAAGGGTAACGGTATCTTCATTTTCAAGGTAAAATAACAGCGTTTCCGGGATATTATTACATTCATTTTTATTAACAGTAAAACCGTCATCTAATTTACGGAAAACAGTTAAATTTTTGCCAATAATTTCCTCTATATCTAACTTAATGGGTAGGCGGGGAATTGTTAATAATTCTGAGCTAAATTGGAAAATATAGATACATTTATCTGCATAAAACATTCCGAAACTTTGCAAAAAACCTTGAACACTTTTAAAACCACCAGTAAGGTTAAAAATGATTTCATAACCTGCATCACGAAAACCCGTTAAAGTATCATTACACCAGTTAATCAATTCTGACATGGCCAAGCGAAAATTATCCCGATTATTAGTAGCTAAATCCGCAATTTTTATGACTTCTGCTAATAATTGATTGCTAGTCAACCAATTAGCAATAATTTCGCCAACTTTAACTCCTTGGTAAGTGTCACTGACGAGGATAAAATGAGTATCTGGAGTACCTTTTAAGGTGGGAATTTGATCTTGATAATAGGTTAAAATTCCGTTTAATTCAGCGCTAATTTTCTTAACTTCTGTTAAAGTCATCTCAGTTAATTTAGCTTGAATATTATTAATATGACTGTCAATTTGTCTCTTTTCTTCTGTCAAAAAATCCTTGCTTTGATAATTAGCAGTTTTCATTAATAACTGTCTTAAATTACTGTCAGGAGTATTAGTTAATAAACTTGTTCCACAGGTTGAGACGATTACTTTAGGCATTTTTGATGCTCCTTTTTTTATTTATAGCATTTTCAGATTAAATGAGATACAACCCCTCACCCCCCTACCCCCCTCATCCCAAAGGGAGAGGGGGGAAAAGAGTCCTCATAAATTTGGAAAGTGCTATATTAAAAGATTAATTAAATTGTTTTTATTGTTGATTTAGTATTGCCTGAATTTCCTTATGTAAAAGGGGGATTTGATTAATAACCACATCCCAAACCACATTATAGTCAACTCCAAAATACTCATGAATTAACTTATAGTAATTCCAAATAAAAATTAAACAAAAGTTTTTAGTTTGTTGTTGGACTTTAGTCCTAAGAAGCGCTAAAGCGCAACTACGAACCGATTTTTCAACTGTTTTAATCTTAATTGGAATCACTATATCTCGCATACCAGCCATTTGCTTCCAAGGAATCTGGGGATGCTGTTTTCTAAAATCATCAGATAACTTTTTAGTCGCTTCCCCTATAATCTCCAAACTCCTCACCATTGCTCTGGTCAAGGTTTGATTTTCTAAGAAGCTTTTTCGCTCCACTCCCTCAGACATTTCCAGAATAAAAGAGGTTTCGATGAGAATATGACCTAAATAATCGTCAGGAGAATGAGACATATTCCACCTCCGCCAATATTTTATGTCCAAAAATAGGGCTCAAAGATTCAGGAGTTAAAACATCCACTTTTCGCTCAAATAAATCCTCAAGAAAAAAACATAAATCCATAAAATTCATAAAGGTTTTTAACTCAGGAATAAACTCAACTAATAAATCAATATCACTATTTTCCGTAGCTTCTCCCCGACGAAACGAACCAAATAAACCGCATCGTTTTACTCCATAACTTTGTAAAGTTTTTTGATGTTTTTGTAACTGGTGAAAAATATCTTTTTTACTTTCAATTAAAATAGTCATAGTTTTTTCTCAGATAATGTTTAATAACAAAAAATGGGAACAGGGGACACTTTTTGATTTTGTTCTTGTCATTCACAGTAGGATTGGGAAACAGATAAATATTGGTTCACATCAGAGATAATTATAGTTTTTCCTGCACTAAGATTAGGTGACAATGGTGTAAGAATAGCTAAAATATTATAGCATTTTTAGTTGATATTTTGCCTCTTTTTCCCCTCTCCCTTTGGGATGAGGGGGGTTGGGGGGTGAGGGTATATAACACTTAATCAGAAAGTGCTATAACATAAATTAATCGCACCATTACCTCCCCTACGAATTATTTGTTTAATTCCATGTGTGCTCCTTTTAAAACGACTAATAAACTTTCATTACTTAGTTGGGGAATTAATTTTTCTAAACTGGAAATAAGGTTTTTTTCTACAGAAGTTTGACTAGGGGAAACTTGACGTTTTTGGTTTTTTGGGGTTTTCATTAATTTTACCTCTTACTAAGTTAAATCAGCAAACATTCTGAAAAATTAACCTTTTTGATCAGCTTTTATTTGTCCAATAGTGATATTTAATAATTGGGATAAGTTTTCTTTAGGTAACATTTGACAGATTTGTAAAATTTGTTTTTCGGCTTCTTCTCTGGTAATATATTTAATTGAAATCATTGGTTCAGGTTTGGTTTTGAGAATAGGTTTTGGTAAAGAAACTTGTTTTTTAGGACGTTCAAGAACAGCTGAAATACTCATATTTTTTACTTCCTTTCCTCTCAACAATTTCATTAAAACCTATCCTTAGAAAAGGGGTTTTCTTATAGCGATTTTCAAATTAGTAGGGTGCGACACACCCATAAGGTAAAATGTTTATAATTATGTTGAAAATGTGACGCACCTTACAAATCAGGGGATAAATATTCAGCTAATTTATTGATGCCGATGGATTCTACTAAATTATTACCCCTTTCTAATTGATGAATTGTCGTAGTCAAAATGTCATTTTTAATCTCAAAAGTATCATTACCAGATTCAATTTTCGTGGTAATTTCGGCGCTAATTTTTAGGTTTAATTCTTGACAACAATTACGCCATAAGGCAATTTCCGCTTCGTTTCCTCCTACAATAATAGCATGGGTGGCCTCTGACATGATAATTTTATTTTCAGGAGTTAATTGATTATTAATAGTTTTTCCTCCCACATCAAAGATTAATAAAGGGTTATTAATTGTCCTAATTTCTTGAGCTTTATTTTGTGCAAATTCGAGGGTAAAACTTGCTTTATATTTATCTTTTAATTGTTTAGCCAATTTGGGATTATTTTGACAAGCTTGACTATACCATGCACCGTCACCATCGGGACAACCTGAGATAAGATAGTAATTTTTGTTATCTAAATATTGAGATAATACTATTCTTAAACCGTCTTTTATTAAGGTTTTTCCTCGGTTAATATTACCACCAATAACAATTTTTTTCTGATTATTAAAAGATGAATTTTCGGGAATAAAATCACCGATCGCCAAATTACCTCCATGACGTATAGTGGTTACATAACCATCAATTTTCGGGTCAAAAACGAGGACATTGGCGTATAAATGAGCTAATTTATGAGCGATAATAAAACTTACTAAAACGCTGGCTTTTCCGTTAACTTTAATTAAATTACCTCCTTTTATTTGTTGAGTTTCTATCAAGTTATCTATTTTTTCGGCGGCTTCTTTGGCGACTAAATCTCCATCTTTGATTCCTAATTTACAATCAATATGTAAAGTATCTCCTGAAATATTAACAGTAACAGCTTCCTTTTCTGATAATTTAACAGGAGTGACCCCCCTACCCCCCCTCACGAGGGGGGAAGTTTCGGGTATTTTTTCATTAGTTATCGGGTCAATTCTGTCACCGATTTGGTAATCAGAATTAGTGCTATTTGTCACGACATAAAGGTTATTTTGGGGGTAATAAACGGCGATAATACTAAAGAAATGCTGAAATTCATGGGCAAAAAGATAACAAATTGGTAAGGGTAAACGACCATTTATTTTTAAGATTTGAAAATTACTAAAAATATTTTTGTTAATTAATTCCTTTAATTGATTTTTTGCATCTTTGATTAAGTCAATTACAGTAAATTCATCGGAAATGGGTGCAACTTCTAAGAGAAATTCGGATTTTTCAGGATTGGTATGATATACAATTTTAAATTTTGCTTGTGTATTATTCATTTTGATTTGCTCCTATTTTGTTAACCAACAATTATATTAAAACACGAGGTAAGAAAGGGGTATTTCTTAATTTAAAGGGTGGGAAATTGCGCAATTAATTGAGAATATAATTTTTGATTAGAATTCGCAATTACCTACTGTGTGGATTAGGTAGGCAAAACAAAGATTTAATCAATGAATTTCCGACTAGGTCGATCGCCGTTTTTCCCACCCTACGAGTTTTTTACTCTAAAAGCTGTTTATCGAGGCTTAATGCGCATTTAAACCGCTTAAAATGAGATATTTAGGAGTGGGTTGGTATTAGGCGATCTGGTTTAATTAATCTAAATCAATTTTGTTAACTTTTTTAGGAATTTCTAAGTCTAAATTTCGAGACATTCTGGCCTTTTCAATATTAACTTTTTTCACTTTAGCATTGCTCCAATTAGAAGCATATAAGTCGATGGAATCAAGATTGGTATTGGGGAATTTTGTGCCACTTAGATTGCATTTTTGTAAGTTAGCCCAACTTAAATTACTGTCAGTTAAATTAGCTAAACTAAGGTTACATTGTTCTAAATCTGCATGGGCTAAATTAGCACCTTTAAGATTAACTCGATATAAATTAGCACCTTGTAAAAATGCGTTATTAAGGTTAGCTTTTTGTAATTTACTGTTACTTAATACTGCTTCGGTGAGGTTAGTAAAACTGAGATTTGCTTCTTGTAAATTAACATGAGTTAAAGATGAACCTCTTAAATCTGCTCCCGAAAGTTGAGCTTTTTTAAGGTTGGTATTTGTTAATACGATATGACTCAAATTCGCTTTTTCTAAGTTAACTCCTTCTAGGTTTAATTTCATGAGGTTTGCGTTAGTTAAAACGGTGGCTAAATCTTTGACAAAACGGAGATCAGAATGTCTTAAATCTATACCGGGTAAATATTCTGATAATTCTACTTCCATAAATTTATAACCGCGAAAATCTCTTTCTCCTTGGCTATAAAGTTGCTCAAATTGCTGTTGATTTATCGTTTCTTTAAACCAGAGTCCTTGTTTTTTTAATGTGTCAAGCATAGTTTTTCCTCCTATTTATTAGTTTATTAACCCTCATACCTAATGAAGATTGCTCTCACCCCCAACCCATCATCCCAAAGGGAGAGGGGAGAAACAAATTAATAATTTATTCTGAAGTATTTGCCATGATATCAATTAAATTAGTTACAGTTTCGGGAAGTAAATCTAAGTATTGGTTTAATCTTCTTAGATATAAAAATGAATCGGAAATTTGGCTTAAATCATGTTGTATTTTGGTAGGTTGTGCATGATAACTGATATATTCACGATAATAGGTTAAATCACGGATAAATTGTTTAAGGGATTGATCTCCTTTTTTCTTAGCAATAGCTATTATTAAATCTAAAAAACGAGCTAATTTTTTATGTTCTTCTTTTAAAGCAGTTATTAAGTAGGGTGTTTGGGTAGGGTTAGTAATATCTTCGAGTAAGTTTCTGATGTTTTCACTTTGATTTGTTGGGTGTAAACTTTCAGCAAACTGTTTAATAATGTCTTTTAAATTGAGACAACTTTCGGAAATATTAGTATCAATTTTTATTAATATTTTTTGTGTTTGGGAAGTTTCTATTTCTGTTTCTTTGTTTCCCTCTAATTTATTATCATCATATAATGTGTTAATTTTTTCTAAGATTTTTTGTTCTTTTAAACTTTCTATTTTTGTATCTTTATTTAGCTCTAATTTGTTAGCATTTAATAAGCTTAAATAATTACAATCTCCTGTTTGTTTGACATAAGTAATAAAATTTCTGATTAATCTTTCTTTAAATAACGTTTTGTCAGCAAAATTTTCCTCGCTAATTTTTCCTTTTTGGTGAGTTTCTGTGAAAGTGCGATCGAGAAAACTTGTCTTCATTATTTTTTCTCTCTGAAGTAACTAAAAGGACTTATGCAAAAAACCTGGTTTCTTAACCTATAACTATTTATGAGATTATAACTTTTAAAGAAACCAGGTTTTTTAGACTTTTTGGGTGACAATTACTAAGATAAACTATCTTAGGAAAGGTGGTTTTCTTGGTTAATTTGAGTTAATAATTCTTGGTTTTGTGTGAGTAATTCGAGGTAAATTTCTTCTAATTGAATATCACGTTGACGGGCAAAATCTTCATCCCGAGATTTTAAAACATCTTGACGACAGGAATAGGTAATAGTAATTAAAACCGCAACTGCACTACTAATAAGAGAAAGAGAGAACCAGAATAAAGCAAAACCTAAATTAGCAAATTCACCTCGACTTAATTTACCAAAAAAGCTAAGGGTGGCCATTTGAACTTGAGTAACGGGGGATTTTAAATTACCATTTTTATCAAAATTAAAGTTATAAACTTCGGGAAATTCTTGTTTTAAAAAGGTTAAATCATTGCCAATTTCAGTGCGACGAGTTAACTTTTTATTTAAGTCATTTTTCGCATTTTCATAATTACTATAATGAGCTTTTTCTAAACGTTGCACACGATGACAAACAGGAAGTTTACTTAAAGGTGCATTATCCCAATTTGTCTTACGTTCACTCCATGTACCATAATATTCTGCATATTTAGAATGATATTGACGATCATCTTTAGTCATATTTCTTAAAATATTTTCACCTTTTTCACATTCTTGTTTTGCATTGTCATATTGAGGGGAATTTAAGGTTTTAAGATATTTGATTTTCTCGATTTGTTCATTAATTAAATAATTAGCCGCTTCTTGTTGGATTCCCGTGGGATTATTGAGTAACTCCACACCAATACCAGAAACAAGGGATTTAACCATACTAATACTAATCATTCCTAGCATACCAATATTCGCCCAAGCGCGATTTTTTTTGTTACGATTAGCGGTATTAGCTGCTGTTATATTAGAGAAATAAAGCACACCAGTATCTAAGAATAAACCTAAAATAACGGCGGGAATATTACCTAAAAATTGGAAACTAAAATAATAAAAAGGAGCATTAGAAATAAAATCGACTAGATTAGCAACAGTATTAGTATGAGCCGTAATATTTGCGTGTTTTTTTAGTTCGTTTGTAACATAAATATTACCATAAAAATCGTTGGGAGAAGCAATAAAAAGAGAGGCTGTTTTTTCTAATAAAGATTGAGTTTTAGGGGTTAAAGTTTGACCTTGTTTAGTAACTTCAAAAACTTCGCTGCAACTGGGGTCTTGTTCGATGAATTTTACAAGGAGATCAGCTTGAGATAATTGATTTTGATTATATTGTGTCATAATTAATTTACCCCTTTTTTATTTCATAATTTAGTTAAACATCCTCTAAGAAAAGGGTATTTCCTATTAATTTTAAGCTTCTTAGTAGGGTGCATCAGAGCGATAATTTATCCTTTTGATTACTAAATTATTTATCTGACACACCCTAGGATGATTAAGAAACTTTAGTTAAATCACGTTTTAAGGTAGGTTTATGATAGGATTTAACGGTATCTTGGCGTTTAATTTCGGTTTTAATTTCGGCTAAATTAATGACATGATCAGCAACGTTTTTTAATTGAGAACTAAGACAATTAGCAGTGGAAATAACAGTAACTTGACAACCTTTGGCTTTAACTTTTTCTAGGGAATAGGTAAAATCTCCATCACCAGAGACTAAGATAATATGGTCATTTTCATTAGCATCAGTGGTAATATCAGTGGCAATTTGAACGTCATCACCTTTGTTTTTAAAACTGCCGTCGGGTAATTGTTTTTTAAGGGATTTTACCACGTTATAACCAGTTTTTTCGAGATAATTAATAAAGCCAATTTCTTTAGAAGTGGGAGTGTCAGAAACAGCGAAGTAAAAGTTAAAAATTACATTGTCTTTACCGTCAGAAATGTGATTAGCTAAGGCTTTAAAGTCAATTTCAAAATCTAAAATACGGGTAGCACCGAAAGTATTTGCACCATCAATATAAACGCGAGAAACAGGTTGAGAATTAACCGTATTTTCGGGAGCAGAATCTGAAATTTTAGTATCTTTTTTACGGGTAATTGCGACACTATTTGAAACTAATAAACCACCACCAATAAAATTAGCAATATCTCCTTTGGCAATTCCTAAACCGACGATTAATAAACCAGAAATTGCACCAATTAAAGTTTTAGTTGTCATCTTTACCTACTCCCTTCCTTGACAATTTCTAGGTTATCTTAATGATGGTAAGGGGGTTTTCTTAGTCGGGTGGAACAGGCATTTTGCCTATTCTCTCAATCTACAATTAATGATAAAATTCTTCCCAAACTGCGTTAATTAATTTATCTTTTAAACCGAAGATTTCATCGCTTAAACGTACTATTTCAAGGTTGGGAACTGCTTGGGAGCGATCGCCTGCAACTCTCTTGATCGCCTCCTGATAATCTTTAAATATAGCAGTATAAACGGTAATGGCCATAGCCGCAGAACGACTAACTCCTTGGTGACAATGGATCAATAAAGTTAAGGGATTATCGGCATTTTCATAATGAGTAGAAACAAAATCAATGACATCATAAATAATATCCTTAGTTAGGATGTTTGGACTTTTTTTTCTTTAAGGAATGATCACTTATAATACTTATATAGTAACCAATGCCCGACTTATTGACCTAGATAACCAAAAAAGATTGGTCTTTATTTGTGTCTGCTATTGGTCTGATTACGACCAAAAAAAGTCAGGGTATAACCCCTAAAAAGAAAAAAACATGAGTCAGTATAACCTAAAAACAAGCTCCACGGTAAAGGTGGGCAAAGTATCAATTTCTCAAGAGAAGGCCGGTAATTACAAATTAAGATTTAGCTCTAATGGACAACGATATAGCCACGGGTTAGGGAATCTTGAGACTAAAAAACAATGGTCGGCTATTACCGATATTTGCCAAAAAATTGACATTGATTTACGAATTGGTAAGTTTAATAAGGAGAGCTGGAAATCTGATTATTTTGGTATTTTAAATGGCAAATCAGAGCGGAATTTAGCACCGATACCGACTACAATAAATTTAAAAAGTATTTGGGAAAATTACAAGTCAATTAACCACGAGACCGCTAATCCCGTAACAATTAAAACCACTTGGCATTTAATAGATCAGAGAATCGCAACTATTGAGAACACAGATTCATCACTCTTAGAAATAGAAAACATTGAAGATTTTATTAACACATTAAAAAGCAAGTACGCACTAACTACAGTAATTGTAGATTTAGTAACAATAAATGCGGCGATCAATCTGGCTATTAAGCAAAAAAAAATCACTCACAATCCACTATCTGTAATCTTAAGTGCCATGCAGAAAACGAGGGTAAAAAAGAAAGTAAAAGCCTATTCAGTAGAAGAAACTAAACAGATAATAGAGTGTTTTTATAACTGTAACTACCTAATAAAATGCCATGAGCGAAAATTAAAAGATGGCACACAAAAAATCTATTATTTTCGTAATAGCAAGGCTATAGCACTGCATTATGCTCCGTTAATTGAGTTCAGATTTTTAACGGGATGTCGCCCTTCTGAAGCCTTCGCTTTAACTTGGGATGACATTATTGTAGAGGGAAAGCGCTCCTACATTAGATTTAATAAAGTTTACCGTGATGGACACCTATTAGAAGGTACTAAAAATGGTGTTGAAACCCGCTTGTTTCCTATCAATAATCAGTTGAAAAATTTAGTTGAAAAAATTCCTAAAAACCCGAGTAAAAACAATTTAATTTTTACAGCGTAATGCAAGACAGTATGGGACAATAGAGAAAACTTTTGAGAGGTTCAAATGCGCCCTTTATCCAAAGATATTCGAGAAAAAATTGTTAGCACCTACTATGAAGGCAACACCTCTATTAGAAAGGTAGCCGAACGCTTCAGGGTGAGTAAAAACACGGTTCAGAAACTGGTCAAACAAAAAAGAGAGACAGGAGACATCAGTCCCCAAAAAGCCAGGGGAGGAAAACCCGGTCAACTAGCCGGGCGGGAAAAAGAAGTTATCAGCATGGTAGAAGAACACAGTGATTACACCCTATCGGAATATTGTGAGCTTTGGGAGGAAAGAGGGGGAGTAAGAGTCAGTGAAAGCACGATGT
>JAABRE010000052.1 GCA_011391125.1 Synechococcales cyanobacterium S06 | reverse complement strand
TAATAATGTTGATCGTTTAAAAATCGAAAAAAGAGCTAATAAAGATAAAAGTTTTGCTCTTTCTTTCGTTTAAATTTTGAGAATGAAAACACCCTGCTCGCGAGGGGGGGTAGGGGGGTACATCATTATTATGGACAATGCACCCATTCATAGAAAAAATAAGATTAAACAATTAGTGGAAACTACAGAACATGAAGTTATATTAAAACCTTCTTATTCCCCTGATTTGAATGATATTGAACATGATTTTAGTGCTTTAAAAAGAGCGAGAATGTATGCTCCTGTCGGGACTTCTTTAGATAAAATTATTGCAGATTATTGTCTTTTTTAGTGTTCGCTTCTTATTTGGAATTACTATAAAAGGAGAGGATACTCATCATATAATCCCTCATCTTCTTCACTATAACCATTTAAAAAAGCACTATGATCTCGAATTTCTTGAGGTTTGATAATAATAACTGTTACTTGTTCATCTGAATTAAATTCTTGTTGATATTTCTGTGGAAGTGCAATTAAGCCATTTTTGTCTATTGTGGTTTCAAATTCTATACAAGATGAAAACATAGTCTATCACTTCAAATGATATTAATAAATATATTATAATATTATATTTCTCTAAATATGGGCAACTATTTAAGATAAATTATCTAATATTTTAAGTTAATTAGGGTTGCTCGAACCCTACAGACTATCATTCTTAAAATTTTGAGAATTAATCCTGTGAAACTCATTCCTGTGAAACTTCTTTTTGATTAGATTTAACCCATTTAAGATAGGGAATTGTCATAATTGCAGCAATCACAGCATAACTAACAACTGCTGACATTAAATAGGTTTTGATTTTGGGATCTAGAAAATTTAAAGTTCCCACAAATAAAGCAAGTCCCGCATTTCTACTAGCACAAGCAATGGCTAAACTTTGACGAGTTTCTAGGTCTGTTCCACCGAAAAAATGCCCAATTCCTAACGAGGCGATCGCAATTATTCCCATGACGATAAAGCTAATAAAATTGGTTTTAACTAATAATTTGATCGCAATTATTAAAATAATAATTGCTAAAACTGCAAATAATCCATTGGCTATTTTGGTCAGAGGTTCTCTGATTTTATTCGCAATACTCGGTTTTTTCTCATTGAGCAAAACTCCGATACCAATGGGAAGTAATTGTCCCATAACAATTTGTTTAGCAACACTGATAATCTCAATGGAGGCAGTGACATCAAATATTTTACTAAAAAATGCCAGGGTAATTGGTGTGGTAATCACAGCTAAAAGGGCAATGGTTGACTGCAAACTCAGGGCAAAACTTAATTTACTACCAGCTTTTGCTGATTTACGAGCAATCATGGGTGCTCCCGGACAAGCAGCCATTAATAAAATACCTAGTCTAACTTCTGGAGATAAATCAATAAATAAAACTAAAAATAATCCCACTAAAGGAACAAGAATATCGGATGCAATGATTGAATTTGCAAGTAATTTTTTGTCTTTCCATAAGGACGTAATTTCTTGAAAATTTACATTTATTCCTAATGACATCATTAAGGAAAATAGGGTAATTGTTGCTAGACCTGAAAGATGTTGAGCCATAGTTTTAATTTGTTAAGATTTATAAATAATAATCGTCTTTGATGTTGTTAAAGTCAGAAACCAAGTAAATATTGTTGATTTTCTTCTGTTTTTCCCCATTGTTTTTTATTGTAAGTTAGATTTTAGCAATAGTTTTTAATAAACACTTATCATTAGGTGTCAAATGAATTAACATTTATGACCGAATTAAGTGATGTAAGCACCTACCTCAAATTAATTGGAGGAGCGAAAATCCGATTTTTAGCCAAAAAGATTTACTCATTGACAAAAACGATTAATTATGTATGTGTCATTTAACCTTTAACTTTCTAGTTATCCAAATATTTTACTAATTTTAATCGGCGATGGTGTAGCGATTCTCGGAGGTTCTGAGATTACAGCAAGCAACGATATTCACTCGGTGTTACCCCCGACCAGCGTTGAAATGCCCGTGTGAAATTGCCCTGCTTAGTGTAGCCGAGTTCACCGGCAATATCCCCTAACTGCATGGTTGGCTCTTTTAGTCTGTTAACCGCTAAATGGAAGCGCACCTGGTCAACAAGTCGAGAATAGCTGAGACCTTCAAGCGCCAGCCTTCTTTGCAGTGTTCGCACGCTGATTCCGGCGGACTCTGCTGCCATTTCTATTTGGCCATGACCACTCGGCAACTGGAATTGAAGAAATTGGCGTAGTGATTCCACAAGGTTAATCGCAGGGGATGATGAGCGTAATCGTTCATATAAGTCTGGCGAATCGGACTGATCAACGTTTTCCCGTTGTTTAATCGGTAGGTATAAAATGGATTTAGGCAAAGCGATCGCATTATGGGGTTGGTTAAAACGAACTCGTGTTCCGGAAAATAAGTCAATTTGCGATAATCCTTGAAGTTTTCCCGCTTGAAAATGCAAATCCGTTGGATACCATTGAGAGCCAATGATTAACCGCATCACTCTTAGGTGCAGCAGACAAGCATAATACTGAAACTGTTGATGTCCTAGATTACCTGTATTCAGGTATTGATGGTTAAACCAGACGCGTTCATGATCTTGGGTTAGCCAAACTCGCACTCCTGAGCTATAAGTCTTTGTCAGTAAGGCAACTATGGTCTGCAACAGATCATAACCAGTTAAAGATTGGCTCAAAACTTTGCCAAATAGACCGATATCAGCAATCTGAAGTTGCTGACTCGCCAACACACTGAGTAATTCTATCCCTTCACTGCGAGCAGCTAATTCGATAAAGTTATGCGTCTGATATAGTGACATCAATGCTTCCGGTTGATCTAAAACAGCACTAGGTAGCTTGGTTTGGAGTAGAAATTGCTGGGTAGGCGCACCAACCTGATTCAAAAATCGCATCATGGGCAAAAGTGCATTTGCTCGAACCAAAGGTAGGGTATTCATTAACTAAACTGCGACACATTAAATTTTAGTCTCTTTATATTTTTTAACCTATTTGGCAGGAAATGAGAAGCCGTGTATTTGCTCCTGAGTCATAATCAAAATTGATGGACGATTGATTTATTTTTAGAATCAGACTTGCCAATATCCTACTATTACCTAACGGGTAGTAATAGGTAATAAAACAAATTTAGAATAGCTGAATACGTAAATAAGGAGAAAATTTTAGATGAAAGTGATTATTGTTGGTGGAGTCGCTGGTGGTGCATCCTGTGCAGCACGACTGCGTCGTTTAGATGAAACAGCTCAAATCATCATGGTAGAACGCGGTCCCTACGTTTCCTACGCCAATTGTGGATTACCTTACTATGTGGGAGGTTTAATTGAAAAACAGTCAAGTTTGTTAGTATCGGATGTTAAAACTTTTCAGGGGCAGTTTGCCATTGATGCGCGGGTTAACTGTGAAGCAATTAAGATTGCACCCGAACAGAAAACAATAGATCTGCGAAATACACTGACTGGTGAGGTGATTACGGAATCCTATGATAAGTTGGTATTATCTCCTGGTGCTGCTCCCATTCGTCCCAATTTGCCAGGAATTGATTTACCCGGTGTCTTTTCAGTAAGAACTGTGCCTGATGTCATAGCAATCAAGGAGTGGCTAGGAGCGAATCAATCCTTATCAGGTATGGAATCCTATACCGGATTTCAGACGGTGATCAAAAAGCGTGCTGTGGTGATTGGTGGTGGCTTTATTGGTCTGGAAATGGCTGAAAATTTGCTTCATTTAGGGTTAGATGTAACTTTAATCCAACGTGATTCTCAGATTATTGGACCGATTGATCCAGAAATGGCTCGTTACTGTGAGCGTTTTATTACTGAAAAAGGTATTCATCTGCTCCTAAATACTGAACCTGCAAGCATACAGAAGAATGTTAAGGGTGCTCTCGAAGTTGTAACCAAAGCGGGCGAAGTATATCCAACTGATATTGTAGTTTTGGGGATTGGGGTACGTCCTGAAACTGAATTGGCGAAGACGGCAGGAATCGAGATTGGTCAACGAGGTGGTATTCGTGTGGATGACCAAATGCGTACCAATCAACCAGATATCTTTGCTGTAGGTGATGCGATCGAGGTTAAGGACTTTATGACGGGTGAATGGTCCCTGATTGCCTTAGCCGGTCCTGCTAACCGTCAAGGTAGAATTGCAGCCGATGTAATTGCGGGTAGGGATTCTCGCTATCGGGGTACACAGGGTACGGCTATTATCGGACTCTTTGGGGCAGCTTGCGCTTGGACTGGTATCAATGAAAAAACCCTAAAACGCTTAGGCGATACTGATTACGAAAAGGTTTATATTTATCCGAACTCCCATGCTGGCTATTATCCAGGAGCTAAAATGCTGGCAATTAAATGTATTTTCCGTAAATCAGACGGACGAGTCTTGGGTGCTCAAGCTTTAGGTCAGGATGGCGTTGATAAGCGCATTGATGCCTTTGCCATGGCGATTCAGTTTGGAGCTACGGTTTATGATTTAGAAGAAACTGAGTTAACTTACGCTCCCCAGTTTGGTAGTGCCAAGTCTCCCGTTAATTTTGCTGGTATGGTGGCCGCCAATATTCTTCGGGGTGATATGCCAATCACCCATTGGGATCAGATTGGCGATGGTTTCTTGTTGGATGTACGTCACGCCGAAGAGTTGGCAGTTGAAAGCGTTCCCGGTGCCTTGAACATTGATCTGGTGCATTTGCGCGACAATCTGGATCAACTGCCCCGCGATCGCCAAATCTTGGTGTTCTGTCGCTCAGGCCAGCGCGCGCATTATGCCGTTCGTATCTTGATGCAGCACGGCTTCCAAGCGAGCAACATCTCCGGTGGTATGATGTCGCAGTCTGTATTCCTACGCAAAGATACCGTTCCTGGAACTTTGTATTAGCATAAATTGAGTCATAAGGCAATCAGTTATCCGTAGGGGTTAACGGCCGTTAACCCCTAAACCTAAAGGCTGTAGCTTGAAATAAGGAATATTTTTATTACTTCCCCAATCGCGTAGTGGCAACCACAAGGGATTGCCCTGGGTAGGAAGGGACATCCTTATTCTTTCCCCTTGAAAGGAGAAAAAACCTGAAACCTTTTTTTCTGGTCAGACTGCAAAATTTTAGAGAAAATGATACTTATTATTGACTCTGAGGCCTCCTAAATATGTCTAAACCAGTTCCCGAACGCGCCATCGAATCACGCTGGCCTGTTGCCCTGACGATTTTCCTAGCATTGGGTTTGACCAGCGTACTGCCCGATCGCCTCCGTCTTTTGCCAATTTGGTTTCTCTACCTTGAGATTATTACTATTTTCGCAGCGATGTTTGCGGTGGGATGGACAAGAGGTAAAAAGCGTTGGTTAAGGGTAGAACGGGTAGTAATGCTTTTCTTTTGCCTCGTAATGGGGACAGCCACTCTGATCGGTCTAGGAGAACTGATTAGAGAGATCGTAACGGGGTCTAAAGCGATAGACGGTCTGTATCTACTGACTTCGAGTATTTCGTTGTGGATTAGTAATGTACTGATATTCTCGTTACTTTATTGGCAGATTGATGTCGGTGGTCCCGAAGCTCGATTACATAATAGCAAACAAACTCCTGATTGGATTTTTACTCAAGCAAGTCTGCCAGAAGACATTATGCCCAACTGGAAACCAACCTTTATAGATTATCTATTTCTATCATTTACCACAGCTACAGCCTTTAGTCCCACTGATACTTTACCCCTAACCCAACGAGCTAAACTGCTGATGATGACAGAAAGTAGTATCTCCCTTGTCAATATCGCTGCGATAGCTGCGCGTGCGATCAATATTCTCGGTAGTTAGATGTTAGACAAATTTTCACTGAGAGGTTAGAAATTTTACTATGAAACCAAAAGTTGCGATCGCCACTCAAGGTGGCGGTAGTCAAACTGCTTTTACAGCGGGTGTACTCAAAGCCCTATCTGAAAGCAAAATTCAAGAAAATTTTAACATTGTCAGCTTAAGTGGCACATCAGGAGGAGCAATTTGTGCTTTTTTCCTCTGGTACGCTTTCAAAAAAGGCGATTCATGTTTGTGGAAACGCTTAATTGACTTCTGGGAAGATAATACGGCCCAAACCCCTCAAGAGCGTTTTTTCAATGATTTTGCCATTAAAGCACTAGAATTAACCAGTTTAGGCTTAATTCCTCAATATAATATCAGTCCTTCCTCACCATTCTTTAAAATGGCGACTTCTCTAGGTACACAAGGTTTGCGGAGTCGCTTTACCGATCTTGAGGAATTACTGAAAGCCCATATTGATGTCTCAGAATTAGCAACTTGGAGTGCTTCACCAGAAGCCCCAATCTTGATCTTAGGAGCGTGTAATATTCTTACGGGAAGATTGCACAGATTTAATTCCTACCACGAACCGATCAGACTTGAACATATCCTCGCTTCTGCTTGTGTCCCTAATCTTTTCCCCGCTGTCGAAATTGATGGTATGGCCTATTGGGATGGTCTTTTTTCCGATAATCCGCCGATTCAACCCTTAATTAAGCGTGATTATGTGGGTATTAATAATATTCCCCAAGAAATTTGGGTAATTAAGATTAATCCCACCACAAACAATAAAATTCCCGTTATGGCTAATGATATCAGCGATCGCCGTAATCAATTAGAGGGTAATATTTCCCTATTCCAAAGTTTACGGGCGATCGAAGATCTGAATATAGCACTTTTGAGAGGAGCATTTAGGGAAGAATTTATGGCAGAAACTGAGGTTAAAGAACCGATTAAAATCCCTAAATTATTCTCTGAAGATCCCGATCAACCTTACCACATCCCGATGATTGAAATGTCTGAGGAATTGGCAAAAAGTTTGACTTATGAAGGTAAATTGGATCGTTCTCCTGAAAATATCCAAATACTCATTCAAGATGGCGAAAAACAAGGAAGAAAGTTTATCGAAGCGAGATTAGGGAATCGTTAATAGTTAATAGTTGATACTTGTAGGGCGATGCACTTTGCTTTAATTTATAGCATTTTCTGATTAAGTGTTATATACTCCCTCACCCCCTACCCCCCTCATCCCAAAGGGAGAGGGGGAAAAAGAGGCAAAATATCAACTAAAAATGCTATATGTCACAAAACACTAGCATCATTTAATTAAGAGCATCGTCCTAATTATTCAATGTCTAAAATCTAAAATTAAAAATGGAGTGACTTTTATGAATGAAAATGAAGTTATATCCAAGGCTTTTGCGATGCCTTTGACCAGTCCGGCATTTCCCCCTGGTCCCTATCGCTTTGTTAACCGTGAGTTTTTTATTATTACCTATCGCAGCGATCCCGATGCACTGCGAGCCGTTATTCCCGCACCCCTAGAATTTAGCGAACCCCTAGTTAAATATGAATTTATCCGTATGCCCGATTCCACCGGTTTTGGTGATTATACCGAAAGTGGCCAGGTTATACCAGTAAGTTTTCAAGGTAAACCCGGGAGTTATGTTCATGCAATGTATCTCGATTGCGAACCTCCCATTGCTGGAGGACGAGAATTATGGGGTTTTCCTAAAAAATTAGCCTCTCCTATCCTCACTATCGAAAAAGATACCTTAGTCGGTGTCCTCAAAATGGGTTCATTACCCGTTGCAGTCGCCACCATGGGCTATAAACATCGGGCTTTATCTCTGGAAAAAACCAGCGAATCTTTAGCTTCCCCTAATTATCTGTTAAAAATTATCCCCCATGTGGATGGAACTCCCCGTATTTGTGAGATTGTGCGTTATTTCTGTGAGGATATCACCGTTAAGGGAGCTTGGGAAGGTCCGGCTGCCCTAGAGTTATTCCATCACGCTCTAGCCCCTGTAGCTTCCCTTCCTGTTTTGGAAGTAATATCCGGTGTCCATATTGTCTCTGATCTCACTTTAGGTTTAGGTACTGTTGTTCACGATTATTTAGCTAAATAAGAGGAAAATTCGATGAAATTACAAGATAAATCGGCGATTATTACCGGAGCAGCTAGTGGTATTGGTAAAGGAATTGCCCAAACCTTCGCCCGTGAAGGGGCTAAAGTGGCGATCGCCGATCTCAATTTAGACTCTGCAAATGCCACTGCTGCCGAAATTTGCGCGCACGGTGGTAAGGCGATCGGTGTTGCTATGGACGTGACCAACGAAGAAGCGGTTAACGCTGGTGTAAGTGCAGTGGTAGAGGCTTTCGGTGGTGTTGATATCCTCGTAAGTAACGCCGGAATCCAAATTGTCCATCCCCTAGAAGACTTCAGTTATGCTGACTGGAAAAAAATGCTCGCTATTCATCTTGACGGCGCTTTTTTGACCACAAAAGCCTGCTTACCTTATATGTATAAATCAGGACGCGGTGGTAGCGTTATTTACATGGGTTCGGTACACTCAAAAGAAGCGTCCATGCTCAAAGCACCTTATGTCACCGCAAAACATGGTTTGATCGGACTCGCTAAGGTGGTAGCTAAGGAAGGAGCTAAATATGGCGTACACGCCAATGTAATCTGTCCGGGTTTTGTTCGCACACCCCTTGTTGACAAACAAATTCCTGAACAAGCTCTAGCATTAGGTATTTCTGAAGCAGAAGTGATTAAAAATGTCATGCTTAAAGAAACCGTTGACGGCGAATTTACCACTCTTGAAGATGTGGCTGAAGCTACTTTATTTTTCGCTGCTTTTCCTTCCAATGCGTTAACAGGACAGTCCCTGGTTGTCAGTCATGGTTGGTTTATGGAGTAAGTACGGTGTAACAGGTGATTAACTATTATTATGGAGGCTGACAAAAATTGAACCGAATCCGTTACCCCAAAGGCAAAGTTTTGGCCTTGACTCCGGCGATCGCCCTCGCTGGACTAATTTTCAATCCCGTTTTGGCGACAGCTGAATTTGTACCATCTGATCAGCTAAATCCTGAGAACATCACCTCTGAGGCGATCGCCACGGCGCATAATGATTTATTCATCCCTGAAATTAACCCCATTACTGAGCCAACAAGTGCTGATAATCTGGAAATCTACTCAACAAAAGCCAGTGATTTACTTGTTGAAGGAGAAATTAGTCCTGACTCTGAGGATAGCAAAAACGTGCCAGAAGAGGACTCTTCTTCCCAAACACCTGCCTCTAATGAGTCGGAGACCGAATCAAGTCAAAATATTGGTCAACGTCCTTATTTGACAGGAGATTGGGGTGGATTTCGTTCTCAATTAAAAGAGAAAGGGATCAATTTTGAGCTAGAATTTACTCAATATTTGCAGGGATTAGCAGCGGGAACTGGCGAAAATGGGATTCAATACGGTGGTAGATTAGATAATTGGATTAATTTTGATACCGGTAAACTGGGACTTTGGCAAGGAGGAGGTTTTAACACTCACCTCGAATATCGCTATGGTGAACTCCCCGGTTCACTTGGAGGGACATTTTTCCCGACGAACTCCGGTATGGAATTCCCAGGGGAAAGTCCGGATACTCTTGTCGCTACATCCCTCTATTTCACTCAGAAATTTGGCGATCGCACCTCCGTAATGCTTGGCAAAATCAATGCACTCGACCTGGTACAAAACGATCCCTTTTTTGGGGGCTGGGGAACGCGTCGATTTGAAAATGCAGTCTTTGCAGCTCCTCCGAGTGGTTTAGTGCCTCCTGTTTTCTTTGGGGCGATCGCCAATGTTAAACTGAACCCTGTTACCCTATCTTTCTGGGTTTATGACCCTGATGACCGCACCCAAGAATATTGGCCTGATGATCTATTTAGTAATGGAGTCACTTTCTCCCTCACCACGGCCTACGCCACCAAAATGGCGGGCAGGCCAACTACTTTCTCCTTCACGGGTATCTATTCAACTAAAACGGGAACAGATTTTGCGAGTGTATCTGAGTCCTTTAAAAATGGTTTAGAACCTTTAACCAAGACAGGAACTTACAGTCTTGCATTTCAATTCTCTCATCTGTTTCATGTTAATAAGAGTAATCCGAGTCAGGGGTGGGGGGTATTTCTCAAGGGTGCTATTTCTGACGGTAATCCCAACTATGTCCAAAATTCAATCATCGCTGGAATTGGTGGTACAGGGCTATTTCCAAACCGGGAGCGGGATAGTTTTGGCCTAGGTTACTTTTACTATGACTTAAGCGATGACCTGCAAGACTCCCTGAACGATATTGCTGGACCAGTTAGCGTTGGCGATGAACAGGGAATTGAAGCATACTACAGTTACGCCGTTACCCCTTGGTTTTATCTTACCGCTGACCTTCAATATATTCAGCCTCCCCGTTCTACCACGGAAAACGCCTTTATTGCCGGAATTCGGGCCAAAATCCAGTTTTAACTGGCTTGATCTCACTAAACATCAGTTATCAGTTATCAGTTATCAGTTATCAGTTATCAGTTATCAGTTATCAGTTATCAGTTATCAGTTATCAGTTATCAGTTATCAGTTATCAGTTAACAGTAATCAGTTATCAGTTAACAAATTTTAAGCAGGTGAGTTAATAGTTATTCTTATTACCTAAAAACCTATTACCTAAAAACCTAAAAACCTAAAAACCTATTACCTATTACCTATTACCTATTATCTATTACCGATTACCGATTACCGATTACCGATTACCTATTACCGCAATTTGGTGCAATCAGCCTAATCAGTAGATTTGAGGGCTAATTCCATTAAAATTTCTTGGGTACTTTGGGAATGTTTTTCATCAATTGGTTTGCGTTGGATATAACTACCATCATTTTGTAAATCCCAAGCTTGACGGTTATCAGCTAACATAATCCCGAGAATTTCTTGTAAGTCTTGAGCTAATTTTGGCTCTTCCACTGGGGTAACAGCTTCGACACGACGATTTAAGTTTCGACTCATCCAATCTGCACTACCAATATAAACTTCTTCCTCACCTCCATTATGAAAATAAAAAATGCGAGAATGTTCTAAGAAACGCCCAATAATACTAATCACATTAATATTATCACTTACCTTGGGAATCCCCGGTCTTAAACAACAAATACCACGAATAATCAGATCAATTTTAACACCAGCTTGACTGGCTTCATACAAAGCGGCAATAATTTTACTATCCACTAAAGCGTTCATTTTGGCAATAATCCGGCCACTTTTTCCCTGACGACAATGTTCAGCTTCTCGTAAAATCATGGCTGTTATTTTGTCTCGTAAAGTAACCGGAGCAACTAACAATTTACGGTAGGATTTTTGCTTGGAATAACCGGTTAAAAAGTTAAACAAATCAGTTAAATCGGCACCTAAATCTTCTCGACAAGTTAATAGCCCTAAATCGGTGTATAATTTAGCAGTTTTCGGATTATAATTGCCGGTGCCAATATGAGCATAACGACGGATTTTGTTCTTTTCTTGACGTACTACTAAAACGATTTTGGTATGGGTTTTTAACCCGACTAAACCATATACTACATGGACTCCAGCTTTCTCTAATTTTTTCGCCCAATTAATATTATTTTCTTCGTCAAAACGCGCTTTTAATTCCACTAAAACGGCCACTTGTTTACCATTTTCGGCGGCAGAAATCAGCGCATTAACAATCGGTGAATCTCCCGAAGTACGATACAATGTCATTTTTATGGCCAGCACATTTTCATCATAAGCAGCTTGGGTGATAAACTGCTGTACGGTGGCGCTAAATGAGTGGTAGGGGTGATGGATAAGCCTGTCGCCTTCTTTGATCAAGTCAAAGATATTTTTGCCGTCATTATTAGTCACAGAATCGTTATCTAATTTTATCGGATTAATCACCTGAAATTCCGCTGGAACAACGGATTTCCAAGGTTTATCTTTTAATTCTGGTAGCGATAAAGACAGAAAATAAAATAAATTTCCTAACCCTAATAAGCCATCTTTTTCATACACATCTTCCTCCGCTAAACCCAATTCTTTAGTTAACATTAAACGGATATTTTCGGGAAGGGAAGATTCAATTTCTAAACGGACAGCTGAACCGCCAAAACGACGTTTTCTTAATTCTTGTTCAATGGCCAAAAGTAAATCGTCGGCTTCATCTTCTTCCACTGTTAAATCTGCATTTCTAGTAATTCTAAAAGGATAACATTCCTGAATATTCATCCCCGGAAACAAAAAGTCCAAATTATGGGCAATCACTTGTTCGAGGGGTACTCCACTCCAAACCTCCATTTTATCCCCGTGAAATTGCCGTAATTCGGGGGGTAAAGGCACAAAACGAGATAAAACTCGAGGAACTTTAACTCGGGCAAATAATTCCTCTTCTGTGTCGGGATTTTGAATGACGACGGCTAAATTTAAACTCAAATTTGACATATAGGGAAAGGGATGACTCGGATCCACGGCTAAAGGAGTCAAAACTGGAAATATATATTCCTCAAAAAACTTGTGTAAATAGGTTCTTTGTTCTTGGTTTAAATCCACGTAATTAATAATATTAATACCATGTTCAACTAGCAAAGGTCGAATGATATATTCAAAGTGATGATCTTGCTGTTTAATTAAAGGATGAAGACGTTTACTAATATCTGTTAATTGTTGTTCGGGTGTTCGGCCATCGGGAGTTAATTTCGTAACTCCGGCTTCAACTTGCTGTTTTAAAGCGGCCACCCTCACCATAAAAAATTCATCTAAATTCGCACTAAAAATAGCTAAAAATTTAAGTCTTTCTAATAAGGGAGTGCGCTCGTCTAAGGCTTCAGAAAGGACGCGATAATTAAATTCTAACCAGCTTAATTCTCGGTTAAAATAATAGTCAGGATTTTGTAAATTAAGCGTGGATTTTTTAACTTTTGCTTGAGTCATAATAATTAATAATTAACCATTCATTAATGATCGGGATAATTGAGCAATTATCCCGACACAATTACATTTTTAAATGTGCGAAAGCGAGGTCAATATTTTGACGCACCGAAGCAGCAGAAGCGTGTAAAGATTCTGTTTCTTCCTCGGTTAAATCGACTTCCAACACTTTTTCGACACCGTGACAACCTAAACGACAAGGCACACCAATGAAGATATCATGAAGGCCATATTCTCCTTTTAAATAAGCAGCAGCAGGTAAAATTCGCGATTGATTTCTAATCATAGATTCAATCATCACACAAGCTGAAGAAGCCGGAGCATAAAAAGCACCGCCGGTTTTGAGCAATTTAACAATTTCGGCCCCACCATGGCGAGTGCGTTCGACTAACCTGTCAATATCTGATTTGCTCATAATCTCGGTAATCGGCACTCCACTAACGGTACAATACCTGAGTAAAGGTAACATTAAGTCCCCATGGCCTCCTAAAACCAAGGCATTCACGTTGGCGATGGATACGCCTAATTCCATGGCAATAAAAGCTTGTAACCGCGATGAATCTAAGACTCCAGCCATTCCTACTACTTGGGTGTGGGGTAATCCCACGGCTTTCCAAACTAAGTAGGTCATCACATCAAGCGGGTTGGTGATGACGATAAACATGGCATTCGGAGAATAGGTCAAAGCTTTTTGGGCGGCTTCGACAACAATTTTGGCGTTAATATACAACAGGTCGTCCCGACTCATCCCTGGTTTACGAGCTAATCCGGCTGTAATTACCACAATATCAGAGCCTACGGTATCAGCATAGTCATTTGTACCAATAATCTTACTGCTGTGTAATTCTACCCCCTGAGCTTCGCTTAAGTCGAGGGCGATACCTTGCGGTAATCCCTCAACCAAATCCAATAACACCACATCGGCCAAGTCTTTCTCCGCAATACGTTGAGTCAATGTACTAC
Organism: Synechococcales cyanobacterium S06; assembly: GCA_011391125.1. Classification (GTDB taxonomy): domain Bacteria; phylum Cyanobacteriota; class Cyanobacteriia; order Cyanobacteriales; family JAABRE01; genus JAABRE01. The sequence continues at coordinate 19,785 of JAABRE010000052.1, read as the reverse complement.
CAACCTTGCCCGCTCCAATAATTGTCACTCGAGGGGATTTACAGGAAATGGTAGTTGTGGTGATTGCTTTCATGATTTTTACCTTTTATTCAGCTAAATCTAGTTGATCAATGCGTAGCCAGACGCTCGGTGTGGGAACATAGAATTTAACTAGGGCATATTCCTCGTTTAAATCAAGGATTTCGCCTTTACTGTCAAAGATATAGGAGGGAAACCTTGTATCACTGGCTAAGGATTCTACACTATCGGCTAGTTTTTCCCGAACGACATGAACTAATGCACCTTTCTTAATTTTACCTGCCATGATTTTCCTTTGTTTATTAATAACGATTTCTGTAATGTATTGTTACAGAATTTTACCCTTAATGGAAAGAGAAGAGAATTATTTATTAATAATACTAGCAATTTTTAATTATTAAGTATTAATTTTTCCTTGTTAATTGTCAATTTTTAAGGGGGACAAAATCGTAACCAAAACCGGAACGATTGCCCTTAATTATTGTTACTAATTGTACCTGTTGATTGCGATCGCCGGAGGGTAAAAAGCGGATGTCTCCTGCTCCTCCTTGGGCCACAAAATTAGGGTCTAATAAGGCTTGTTGAACTCCTTGACGGGTAGGATTTTTACTAATAGCTGTAATTAAGGCTTCGGTAGCATCATAAGCCATGGTTGTCCGCCAATTAATGTCACCTCCCCAAAGGTTAGTTGCTGTTTTTACAAAGGGAGAATTAGGATTAGATAAAACGTGCCAAGGAACGGCTACAATCATACCTAAACTAAGGTCTTTTCCTATTTCTAAGGTTTTGGGTTTATAGACACTATCACCGGCTAAAATGGGCAGTTTTTTCTGGTTAATTAGTGTTACTTGTAAAGCTTGATCTAAGGTAGCAGAATTAGGCGCTAACATTAATACTTCTGCTCCTCTTTGGGTGGCTTCTTGGACTGCATTTATGGCATTAAAATTAGGTTTACTGAAGTCAAATTCGGTGACAATTTCTCCTCCTTCGCCAAAAATTGTGGTAGTAAAAACGTCTTTTAAAGAGGTACTATAATCACTTTGGGAATTATAAAATACGGCCGCTTTTTTTCGGTTTAATGTTGTTAACATATACTTGGCTAAACTATTACCAGAAAAGCGATCGCTGGGTACGGTTCTAAAGATATAATTACCAATTCCTGACAGTTTAACAGAGGTACTTGTCGGCGAAATTAACACTAAACCATTACTTTGATATACTGAGGAAGCTGCGATGGTGGTTTCACTACCAAAATGCCCAATTACTCCTAAAATTTCCGGATTTTTCACAAATTCTTGAGCTAATTTTTGAGCAATATCGGGGTTATTATCATCATTGGCAATAATTACTTTTAAAGGTATGCCATTTATGCCGCCTTTGGCGTTAATTTCATTCTGTGCTTGGGCAACTCCTCTTAATATTTCTTGAGCGACATTTTTTTCGACGCCAATGGGTACAGAAGCCACGACAATTGTATAGGATTTGTTATTAGCAATTTTGGCATTATTCAGGTAAATTAAGGCTTCGGGATCATTGCGATTAATGGCTAAAGATGCTTGTAAATTTGTCACTGCTTCACTAAAATTCCCCGCTGCAAATGCGCTAATTCCTGCTAGTTTATTCGGGTTACTTTCGTCGGTAATTAATAGGGTTTCCCCTGAACTAATGCGAGGAGTTGCTGATGATTGATTATTGTTATTAACATTAATTGAAGTTCCATTATTTTGGTTAAATTTATTCAAAAACCACCAAGCTCCACCACCAATTAAACCTGCGGTAATTAAGAGGGAAAATATTAATATTTTTGTTTCGTTTCTTTGTGACATAATTTATTATAATTAATAATTATCTACTTTCGTAGGGTGGGCAGTTTTTCCCTAAATTAATTACTTGATTTTTATTATTATTATTAAAAACTGCCCAGCTTACCATTATATTTTAGCGCTAAAGCGCAACTACGAACTAATATTTATTATCTTTAAACTTTCGATTAAACGGTTATTTTCAGTTAAAGTTCTCACAGCAACACGAAAATATCGATCGCCTAATTCGGGAAAACTAAGACAATCACGGATTAAAATTTGAGACTGTTTTAAGAGTTTTTCCTGTAATTGTAAACTGGATTCTGTGGTTTCAACTAATAAGAAATTAGCGCTACTTTTTAAGGGTTTTAAGTTAGGAATTGACCCTAAATCTTGCCATAATTTCTCCCTTGTTGGTGCTAACCATTGCCAAGTTTGCTCTTGAAATTCCTGATCTTTAATCACTGCTTCTCCCACTAAAGCTGCTAAACTATTTACTGACCAAGGATCTCGCAATTTTTGCCATCTTTGCCATCGTTCAGGGTGGGAAATGGCATAACCTAATCTTAAACCGGGTAAACTATAAAATTTAGTCAGCGATCGCACAATGACTAAATTCGGGTAATTTTCGCAATCAGAAATTAAACTTTGTTCGTGTTCCGGAGGCAAAAAATCCATAAAAGCTTCATCAATAACCACCAGTTTAAACTGTTGTAAATAGGGCAAAATTTGCGAGCGCAAAAACAATTTTCCTGTGGGATTATGGGGATTATTTAAAAGTAATCCAGCTTGGGAAAAATTCCCCTGATTTAAACAATTCAAATCTAAAAAAATGGGTTTAATTGTCGCACCAAAAGCATTTAATGCCCTGTAATAATCGCCAAAAGCTGGACTAGGTAAATAAACTGACTCACATTGCGCCAAATTCCAAGCTGCCCAAGTCAACAACTCCGCCGCCCCGTTACCGGGTAAAATCCACTCAGGAGAGAGCTTATGAAACTCTGCCAAAGCGGATTTTAATTGGGAATAATTGGGGTCAGGATAAGATTTGAGCGCCGTCAGACCCCTAGAAATAGCCTCCATCGCACTTAGGGGAGGTCCCCAAGGATTGATACTGGCAGAAAAATCCAGCAACTCGGCTGGTTGACAACCAGCGATGGTCGCAGCCCAGTTCAAATTGCCGCCGTGATTTGGTCTTGTCACCATAATTTCTGCCAGCTGAGTGAGTTTAGTCCTTGGGAGCAACTTTATCTTTGAACAATTTACCAGCAGAGAAAGCTGGAACTTGGGTGGCGGGAATGTCCATTTTCTCGCCTGTTTTGGGGTTGCGGCCTTCGCGGGCTTTTCTTTCACGACGTTCAAAAGAGCCAAAACCAACTAAAGTCACTTTGTCGCCATCAGCAACGGCTTCCATAATTGCTTCAATAGCGGCGGTTAAAACAGCATCAGCGTGTTTTTTGGTGACACTCGCTCTAGCGGCGATGGAATCGACTAATTCACCTTTATTCATGTAAATCTCCTAGATAATATGTGTTTTACTTGAGTTTACTTTATTAAACTCTGTTTTTGATTCATTTACATCAATTCTGTCCCTTTTTACCGGCCCATAAATGGGCAAATAACGACAGTTTCAATGTTTCACTGCATTATTCTATAATCAAGAGGGTCATTATGGATCTCTGAAAGCTTTTATTTCTGTGGATTTTTGGAAATTTTTGCTAAAATTTTATCATGATGCTATCTTAACTCAACTAATGTCAAATCAAACTATTGGACTTGAAGGTCAACTTTACGAATATTTACTTTCAGTTTCGCTACAAGAAACTGAACTTTTGAAACAACTTCGCCAGGAAACAGCCTCTCACCCCATGAGTCAAATGCAAATTGCTCCTGAACAAGGGCAATTCATGGCGCTTTTAGTCAAATTGATAGGCGCAAAAAAATGTCTAGAAGTGGGGGTATTTACGGGTTATTCTTCATTAGCGGTGGCATTGGCTTTACCAGAAAATGGTCAATTAATTGCCTGTGATGTGAGCGAAGAATACACCAATATAGCGCATAAATATTGGCAAAAAGCGGGTGTAAATGATAAAATCAAGTTACATATTGCGCCAGCTTTAGAAACTTTAGATCGGTTAATTTCTGAGGGAGAAACTAATAGTTTTGATTTCGCTTTTATTGATGCAGATAAAAGTAATTATGAGCATTATTATGAACGGTGTTTACAATTAGTGCGGTCAGGAGGTTTAATTGTGATTGATAATGTACTTTGGTCCGGTCAAGTTGCTGACCCAAATATACAAGATAATCGCACTAATAAAATCCGTCAATTTAACGAAAAATTGCATCAAGATGAGCGAGTTTTTATTAGTTTAATCCCCATTGGTGACGGTTTAACTTTAGCTTTAAAACTTTAAGTTGAGAAAAATTCATCATTTAAGATTTCTGCTAAAGAAAAAGGATTAATTTCTGGAAAAGTAACCAAATTTAACTTAGTTTCTTCTGAAGCTTCAAACCTAGCTGAATGATAACATTCTGAGATTATATTATCTAAATATGATCTCAGACTAGGACTATTTTTTAAGATTTTTTTAACTTGACGACGCTGCTCTTTTATGGTAATAATCCAGCTTTGAGATAACTTATGGGCTTGATATTTACATTTAAGTAAGTGCATAATTAACACAATTAATCTATTTTCTAATTCTCTCCTTTCACTTCTTCCCATACCTTCTATTTCTTCAATCAAATTATCATAATCTAACTGCTTTAAATTCCTTTCTTTTAATAACTTAACTGTAGTTTCAATCCATAAACAAAAATCTTGCTCATAAAGTGAAGATATTTGGTTAATTTCTGTCACCATGGTCATCTTTTTTTGCTCCCAATTTGAGTTTAGTTACCCTAAATATAAGGTGAGAATTTTTTTAAATAAATTTCTCATTATAATTAAAATTCATTGCCAAAATTCCCACCCTACTAAATTAATTCAGATGATATTTATTCTGACTTTTGCGCATTAATTGGCGCGCCCTTTTCTCCTCGGTTAAATCATCATAACAGTAAGGACAACAAACACTTTCCTCATATTTATCTGATTGTTTTTCCGACTCAGAAAGGGGATGACCACACCCAAAACACAGGGTATAATTTCCCTTTTCTAAACCATGTTTAACCGCAATTCTTTCATCAAAAACGAAGCATTCTCCTTCCCATAAACTTTCATTTTCTGGTACTTCTTCTAAATATTTAAGAATACCTCCTTGTAGGTGATAAACTTCCTTAAAACCTTGACTTAATAAATAGGAAGTGGATTTTTCGCAGCGAATTCCTCCGGTACAAAACATCGCTACTTTAGGCGTTTTTTCTGGATCTAAATTATTTTTAACATATTCAGGAAACTCCCTAAATGAATGGGTTTGAGGATTTTTTGCTCCTTTAAAAGTGCCAATTTTCACCTCATAATCATTGCGAGTATCTACTAAAACTACTTCGGGATTTGTGATTAATTGATTCCAGTTTTTTGGGTTAACATAATTACCGACTTGGGTGGTGGGATCGACTTTTTTTTCCCCTAATGTGACGATTTCTTTTTTTAATAATACTTTCATCCTTTCAAAAGGTAGTGAATTAGTGTAGGATTCCTTATGTTCAATATCTGAAAAACGAGGATCTGATTTTAGATAACTGAAAAAATCGTTTATTGCTTCACGAGTACCGGCAATGGTTGAATTGATGCCTTCCTCTGCTAATAAAATTGTCCCTTTAATATCTTTTTCTTGGCAAAAGGTTAGCAAAGGTGCTCTTTTTTCTCGGTAATCTTCTAGTTTAATAAATTTATAAAAGGCTGCTACTACTATCATAATTTTTACTCCTATTTTTTCGTTACAAAAGTGCTTTAAAGGTTTGTTGTTGGGCTTCAGCCCAAGCTGGTATAGGGCTGAAGCCCAACAACGAACTTTTTTATATATGACAATAATTATGACCACTTACTTACCAGCCATGGTATAAGGGTTAATGGGATTATTTCTAGGAATAATAATCGTATTTTTGCCATTACTCATCGAGATATGTTTTCCTTGTCTGAGTATAGAAAAACCCGCTTTTTTAAACGCTCTCACAGCTTGTAAATGGTTAATTCCTGATAATTTGGGCATGACAATTATCCCACCTCAACATAATATAAATCATAAAGATATTCTTCTTCTTGATTTAATTCTTCAATTGTTTCTAAATAAAGTTGAATGGCATCCTTGATATTTTCTAAGGCTTCTTCTTTTTTTTGCCCTTGAGACCAACATCCCCGTAACATGGGACAACAAACGGCGTATCCTTCTTCACTTTTGTATAATTTAACTTGATATTTCATTGTTAAGACCTCCTTTTTTTATCTTATAATATTTTTGATTTATTTTAATAATTTTAAGTCTCAAATTCGTCAATTTTTTCTCGAAAAAAGTGCTTTTAAAGCCCCAATTATTACACCCTAATTTTAGCTAATTATACCTCTTAGATCCGGTTCTCTGGTCTCCTCTGAAAAAACTGACCAATTTTCTTGGTCAATGGGGTTCACATAATTGCCAATTTGAGTGGTCAGATCAACGAATTTTACGATCTCTTTTTTTGATCACACTTTCATCCTTTCAAAAGGTAGTGAATTAGTGTAGGAGTCCCTATGTTCATCCTATTTTTTTGTTACAAAAGTGCTTTAAACTGCTCAATGGTTAAACCTGCATCTCTGATCAGACCACCCATTGTATAAGGATTTATGGGATTATTTCTAGGAATAATAATCGTATTTTTGCCATTACTCATCGAGATATGTTTTCCTTGTCTAATTACATAAAAACCCGCTTTTTTAAACGCTCTCACCGCTTGTAAATGGTTAATTCCTGATAATTTTGGCCTGAAAATTATCCCACCTCAACATAATGCAAATCATAAAGATATTCTTCTTCTTGATTTAATTCTTCAATTGTTTCTAAATAAAGTTGAATGGCATCTTTGATGTTTTCTAAGGCTTCTTCTTTTGTTTGTCCCTGAGACCAACATCAGGGTAACATGGGACAACAAACTGCGTATCCTTCGGCGTTGCACCTATGCAAGATGATTTGATATTTATTTTCAATGTAGGGGTAGGGCTTGTCCCTACCCTATCAGCGTTTCGGGGGCAACCACAAGGGATTGCCCCTACAATTTCATCTCAGAGTCATGCAACGCCTATCCTTCTTCACTTTTATATAATTTAACTTGATATTTCATCGTTAAGACCTCCTTTTTTAATCTTATAATATTTTTGATTTATTTTAATAATCTTAAGTCTCAAATTCGTCAATTTTTTCTCGAAAAAATGCTTTTAAAGCCCCAATTATTACACCCTAATTTTAGCTAATTATACCTCTTAGATCAGGTTCTCTAGTCACCTCTGAAAAAACTGACACAACCGTTTATTATAAAAATATTAAAGCTTCTGAAATTACGACTAAATATAAATGTTAAATCATTTTAAGCGCACAAAATGCCTCAAATCCCTCTCACCACTAGCAGGAGCTCTCGGGTTCATTGTTGCTAGTAGTGCTCCGAGTTGGGCGCTCACTTTTAATTTTAGCTATGATTCAAGTATGGCTGCCAATGCGATCGCCGGTTTCCAAACCGCAGCCAATCGTTGGTCAAGCATATTTACTGATCCCGTGACTGTGAATATCAACATAGGATTCAGGGACCTCGGTACAGGTATTCTTGGTCAAGCTGGTTCGTCAGAAGCATGGGTTACTTATAATCAATTCAAAAATACCCTCACCTGGGATCAAAAATCTGTAGATGATTACACCGCCGTAGCTAACCTACAATCTGGCAGTGCTTTCAACCTTCTGCTCAACCGAACCTCCAACAATCCCAACGGTTCGGGTAGCGCAACTCCTTATTTAGATAACGACGGAGATCTTAACAATCAGTTGATAAATCTAACTACTGCCAACGCTAAAGCTTTGGGTTTTACAACATCAGACCCCAGTGATGCAACGATCGAATTTAGTAATCAATTCTCCTGGGACTTTGACCCGACTAACGGTATCACTGGGGGAGCATTTGACTTCATAGGGATTGCGACTCACGAAATTGGTCATACCCTGGGCTTTACTAGTGGTGTCGATATCTTAGATATTAATAGTCCACCGGTGAATGGTCCATTTAGTGACAATGAGTTTACCTTCGTCACACCCTTAGATATGTATCGTTATTCAGCCGATAGCACTGCAGTAGGTGCTATTGACTGGACAGCCGATACCAGGACCAAATATTTTTCCCTTGATGGCGGAGCGACCAATTTGGCTCACTTTTCTACTGGCAAAAACTTTGGGGATGGTCGTCAAGCGAGCCATTGGAAAGATAACTCCGGTTTGGGAATCCTAGATCCGACGGCTGCTCCTGGTGAACTCGTAACAATTAGTCAATTAGACCTGCGGGCCTTTGATGTTATCGGCTGGAATCGCTCAGATGTTGCTCAAGTCCCCGAATCTAATGGTATTCTTGGCTTAATTCTCGCCTTTGGTCTTGGTTCTGTGTTCATTAAACCAAAACTTTAAACATAAAGGATTTGTCATCAAAAATCGGATTTTTTACCAGTTTTTTTGGCTAAAAATCAGATTTTTACTCTCCTTAAATTTATTCTTTTTTCGGGGAACAATCTTGCTCCCAATCTGTTTTTTTCTCTACTTTTTGCTCTTCTCCGGGGGGTACTGTACGTTCATCCATAAAATAAATGGTGAATTTGTCTAACTGTTTTTCGCCTTGATTATTTGCGTTCCAATTCCGACACAAATAATTCGCATAATAGGGATAAAGTGTGTCACCAATACTACGATTTAGGTTAATAAAATAGGTCCGCCATTGCATATTTTTATACAATTTATTCCGGTCTTTTATACTCGGTTTTTCCCAATTTACGGGACCTTCTTTGTCATATAAAACATCCACTTCGGTGCCATCTTTTAATGTTCCTTGGATAATGTGCCAACCATCATCCCGCGGCGGAGCAGGTGCAAAAATACTCCACGATTGATCTAATCTTGTGACTCGACTAATCCAATCAAAACTGTTAATTGTTCGACGATTAAATAGGTGGTAAAGAAAGGTAATTGCATCTTTTGGCTGCTCGGTTCTACGGTTATATTTTAACTGAGCAAAACTCCTGATATTCCAGAAAAAAGACGCTGTTATTAGGAATAAAGTCAGAATATTTAAAAGTAGAAAAGGTTTCACTTCTAAAGGGCGAAATTTTAATGGTTTGGTAAATATTCCCGCCATTTTACGATTGGTGGCGACGGTTTCATAGAATTTTGTCCCCAGGGAAAATAACACAGGTATTCTCATAATTGGGACTAGAAATTTAAACACGGGAGACAAACTAATTACATAAATTAATGCTTCCCATTTGAAACGTCGATTTCCCTGCCAATCTAAGACCACCCAAGAATTATTTGCCTCCATATCTGCATATATTGATTCATCTTCCTGTGCTTTTAATAAGGGGGTTTTTGGTAAGATTAAAAAAGTCCTTAATATATGGACAACTTTTTTGCAAAATCCACAATCTGCATCATAATAAATTGTTAATCCTTGCCTTTCTTCTGTACTTATTTTATCCTCGAAATAATCCCAAATTGGCGTTGGAATATATGCTAACCAACTCGAAACACTTAGTAAGGGAAAAAGTCCGATTTCAAAAGTTACATCAAAACACAAATGTAATAGGATAAAAGTTATGACCGTAGCCGTTCTAAAAAATGTGGTATAAACGGGGATAAATAAAAATAATGGTCCGATTAATTCCACTATTAAAGTTGCATAGGTTGCTAATTTTAATAATAGCTCAGGAGCATTCGCAAAAAAAGCAGTTGCTGGTTTAGCATATTGGTCAAAATGAAAGGCATAATATACTGCAGTACCTTCAGGAAACCAGATGGTACTACTACCTTTAAATAATACCGAAATCATGTAAAAAAAACATTGTTGAATGACTAAAGCAACAGTTGCCCCCGTGAGGATATTTTTCGGTATTTTCTCTTTCGATGAATTTAACGCACTATCTAGGGAATATGTCGCTCCTAATGGTAAAAACATCGCCCAAAATAGTAAGGCGCGTAAAACATCATCACCCGCAAAAAGTAAGGCTGTATTACGATTATGTAAGGAAATAATCATGGCCCAAGATGCAATTGTCGCTAACCGGGTTCGATAACCTATTAACATACAAAAGGCCATGAAAATAGCGAAAATAAATAGCATTCCCACTATTAAAGGTTGTCCATTAATGAAGTAAATTGACCAGTATAATGGGTTTAAAATACCTTCACTAATTAAAGCACTTCTTGGTAAGACTCCTTGATCGGTATAAAAAACGTTTAAGTCTTGAAAACGAATTATTAAATCTGTGATTATTATTAAAGCTAAACCCATTCTAAATAGGGCTAGAGATCGCAAATCTAACCCGAAAAGTTGCTGTATTTTTTTCATTTTTTGCCTCTTTTAAATAATTTTTTAAACCACAATGATAACACTTGAAAACGATGTTTAAAAGTGGGCATTCTTTCCAGATAAACTAAACGTCTAATTAGGTTAGCAAAACCCCCATGTAAATGAAAACCAAAGCTAGTGATTGCTGAATCATTTTTCCCTAAAGCTAACATTTCTCCTAAGTGTAAATAACGAAACTTTCCTAACTTTTTTCCCTGCAAAAAACGCACTACATTTTTAGCAGCAAAATTGGCCTGTTGATATGTTGCTTGAGCCATCGCTGGGACTACTTTGTTATTTCCATCAATAACCTCCGCCACATCCCCAAAAGCAAATACTTCTGGATAATCAGGTAATTGTAATGTTGCCAGAGAAACCAATTGACTGATATTATTACAAGCTCCTAAATTATTGATTAATTTTCTTGCCTGTGTTCCCGTAGTCCAAATCACCAAATTAGTTGGGAAAATACCAATTTCTGCTCCTTGTTGAAAGGTAATAAAATCAGAATTAATTTCTTTAATATTGGTATTCAAACTAATCGCAACTCCTCGTTTATTTAAAGCATTAATGGCACTTTGTCGGGTTGCATCAGTAAAGTGTCTTAGGATGCGATTATCCCTAGTAATTAAATGGACATCACCGCGTTTTTCTAATTTATCAGCTATTTTTCCCGCTAATTCTACTCCACTAGGACCTCCTCCAATAATACTAACTTTAATTTTATCTACTTCAGAATTGAGCAATGATGTTAGTTTATCCTTTAAATTATGCACATCTTCTAATGTTCTAAACGGAAAAGTAAATTCCTTAACTCCTGGTAATCCATTTAAACGAACTTCCCGACCAACTGTTAAAACTAAACAATCATAATTAAGTTTTCCTCCATTTTCTAGCTCTATTTCTCGATTTTTTAAGTCAAGATTCTTGATTAGATCTTGATAAAATTTAATCCCCGTATTTTCTAACAATTTCTGAAAATTAGGCGCAATTTCCCAATCTTCTAACTCGTTGGTAATCAATTCATAAAGCAGGGGAGTAAATAATAAATGATCATTTTGATCAATCAAAATGACTTCGTAATCAGGATTTTGTTTAATAAACTTTTGTAACCCTAAACTTGTATAAAGTCCACCAAATCCTCCTCCTAAAATGCAAATCCGTTTCTTCATTCACAAACTCCTTTGTGTTATATAATTTATACATTAACCTTTTATTTAATATTATTTAAAATATCCAATAATTAAGAAAATGTCATTAACACAAGAAATTTTATCTCAGCTTCCGGGTGACGTTTTTTCCCGTTTAAAAAATGCCGATTATTCTTGGCAACAATTACGCCATAATAATACACAATTTACTGAAATTGTCAAGCAAGGTAATGAATCTTTACAATGTTTAGATTTTGATGTTTGTATTTGTGGTGGAACTTTAGGTATTTTAATTGCGACTTCTTTGCAATTACAAGGTTGGAAAGTGGCTATTATTGAACGAGGAATTTTGCGCGGAAGGGACCAAGAATGGAATATTTCCCGTCAGGAATTACAGGTTTTTCTTGAGTTGGATTTGTTATCTGAAACCGAAATTGAACAGGCGATCGCTTCTGAATATAATCCAGCTAGGGTTAGTTTTCATCAAGGTTATGAATTATGGATTCAAGATGTCTTAAATATCGGAATCAGTCCAGTTTATTTATTGGAAAAATTGAAGCAAAAATTTCTCGATTTCGGGGGAAAATTACTGGAAAATACTAACTTTAATGGTGCTACAGTTTATAATAATGGAGTGAAAGTCCAATTAGGAGAAAATAGCTTAACAACTAGGTTATTAATTGATGCAATGGGTCATTTTTCACCCATGGCTAAACAGGCCAGAAAAGGAGCAAAACCCGAAGGAGTTTGTTTGGTGGTGGGCAGTTGCGCTAAAGGTTTTGAAAACAACGACACTGGAGATTTAATTGCCTCTTTTACCCCGATTTTAAACCAGTGCCAATATTTCTGGGAAGCTTTTCCCGCCAATGATGGACGCACTACTTATTTATTTACCTATTTAGATGCTAATCCTGAACGATTTAGTCTGGAATTTTTTACAGAAGAATATCTCAGGTTATTACCAGAATATCAGAATATATCCTTAGAAAAGTTACAATTTGAACGGTTTTTATTTGGCTTTTTTCCTTCCTATAAAGACAGTCCTTTAAAAATGCCTTGGAATCGTATTTTACCACTAGGTGATAGTAGTGGAAGTCAGTCTCCTGTTAGTTTTGGTGGTTTTGGTGCAATGGTCAGACACTTGAAAAGGTTAAGTTTAGGGATAAATGAAGCGTTAAAATTAGACCTATTAAATAAACAGGATTTAGCTTTGTTACAACCCTATCAACCGAATATTTCTGTTACTTGGTTATTTCAAAAAACTATGAGTATTAAAATTAACCAAAAAGCTGATCCCAATCAAATTAATAACTTAATGAGTGCTGTATTTACTGTTATGAATAATCTCGGAGATGAGGTCTTAAAACCGTTTTTACAAGATGTAATTCAGTTGGGAGCACTATCAAAAACTCTCCCCTTAGTTAATCCTAAATTTGTCTTACCTTTACTCCCCCAAGTGGGAATACCTGTATTAGCAGATTGGTTAATTCATTATGTTAATTTAGGTCTATATTCCGGTTTATATCCATTAGGAAATCTGCTTAAACCCGTTGCCAAAAATTTGTCTCCAGAGCAGCAATATTACTACCATCGTTTCCTAGATAGTTGGCAATATGGCTCAGGAAATGATTATCATGGTTAAATGTTTTCTAGCGCACTTCTAAATGATTTGTGTAGAGACGTTGCATGCAACGTCTCTACAGTAAGGGTTTGGTGAAAACAATTTTTTACAACCTATTTAGGATCCCTATATCTATGTATTGCACTTTAGCTACTTAGAGGTAAAGCCCAAAAATTTAGACTAATTTCTAGTTAACCATTTTTGTGCTCTTAAACGTTGTAAAGTATAAAGTACCATTAAATCTAAAGTAACTTTTTTCTCATCGATCATAAACGATTCAAGATCACTAGATTTACCGCCATTTGTTGCACAAGAAAATGCTTTAGAACCGTTAATATTTTCCTCGGGAAAATAAAGGTTAAATTGCCGTTTATTGTTATTCCAATTACCTTTTATTTGCCAATATTGCTCGTTATTTGCCCCAATTAAAGGCAATTTATCCTTGACAAAACTTAACTGCATATCGTTGATTCCTTCCCCTGTTAAGGCTTTTTGTAAAGCTGGGGTAAAAACTTGTTCGATAAATTCATTAAAGGGTTTATCTTCAAGAGCAGGAGGTTTCTCTTTTTTTGCTTGAGGAGCAGCTTCTATTTTTGGTGTAGTTTCTTCTGTCATTGTTGTTAACCTAAACTGTAAATTTATAAATAATTATAGCTGTTAGTCTGACTTTACTTTCTCGGATGAGCAAATATTAACAATTATCATTATAAAAATAAATAATATTATTAAAATTTGCCGCTCCTACAGTTTTAAATAAGTTAACCTTTTGGTTTAAGATAAATAACAGCCTGATACCAAAGTAGTATTTTTTGATTATTATTCTCCATTAAACAAATACAATTTTCATCTTGCCAAAGAATTTTACCGGTAAAGATGTCTCCGGTCATCACTTTTATTTCTAACTCTTTTTTTTCTTTGATAAATGTCTGTATTTGACGTATACTAGGAAGACCGACATTAAAATTAGTCATAATTTAATTCTCTAATAGTTTGAGCGAGGTAAGATTTAATGATGATTCAGTTTAGCAAATATCACGGTTTAGGTAATGATTTTATCCTAATTGATAATCGTCATTCTACTGAACCCCTGATCACTCCTGAACAAGCAGTCAAAATGTGCGATCGCCATTTTGGCATCGGTGCTGACGGGGTCATCTTTGCTTTACCAGGCCAAGAAGGGACGGATTACACGATGCGCATTTTTAACTCCGACGGTTCTGAACCGGAAATGTGTGGCAACGGAATCCGTTGTTTGGCGCGTTTTTTAGCGGATTTGGAAGGGACTTCTGAACTTGGCAAAACCTACCGCATTCACACTTTGGCCGGTGTCATTACCCCGAAATTAGCCGAATCTGACCAAATTACGGTGGATATGGGAACTCCCATTTTAACTCCAGCCCTGATTCCCACTACTTTAGGAGCAGGAAATGAGAAAGTGGTCAATGAACCTTTAGAAGTTGAGGAAAACACTTGGTTAGTTACCTGTGTTAGTATGGGAAACCCTCACTGTGTAACCTTTGTGGATGATGTAGAGGCGATCGCCCTCGAACAGATTGGCCCGAAATTTGAACATCATGGCGCGTTCCCCCAAAGAACCAACACGGAATTTGTGCAAGTAGTACGTCCAGATTATCTGAAAATGAGGGTTTGGGAAAGGGGAGCGGGAATTACCCTTGCTTGTGGTACAGGAGCTTGTGCTACTGTGGTAGCAGGGGTTTTAGCCGAAAAAAGCGCCGCAGTTTGTACGGTGGAATTACCCGGTGGACCATTGCAAATTAATTGGAATCAAGTAGAAAATAGAATCTATATGACGGGACCGGCGGAAAAAGTCTTTACTGGACAATATTTTCTCAGATAAATTCTCCAAATTTTGTTAGTCTTAAAATAACCGTCAAATTTTTGATAATTTGTGTTTTTTTAATATTTTTTCAGTAGTGGTGAACTCCTGTTTTTTTTCCTTTTTTCCCTCTCCTTCTGTTGAAACTGGTCCGACCATCGGTCATGTTCAATTAGTCATTAGGTCGGCCATACCTAAAGATATTAAACCTCTTAGTCAAGTTTTAACCGAGAGTTTTCATTCCTCTCAAGGTATGATGGCCTGGGTTTCTCCTTTATTAAAATTAGGTCTTTATGAAGATTTAAGGACTCGTCTTAATCATCATTCCCCTAGTTATCTTTGTCTTGTTGCAATTATTACCAACTCAAATAATTATGAGGAGATTGTGGGTACGGCGGAGTTGTCCGTTCGTTCTAGTTTTCCTTGGTTGAGTCAATCTCCCGAACCGAATTACCCCTATATTTCTAATTTAGCGGTTAAACCTAGTTGTCGTCGCCAAGGTATTGCTCGCCAATTATTATTATGTTGTGAGCAAACTGCTCGTAATTGGGGCTATAATCAGGTAGCTTTACACGTGTTAGAAAATAATGATCAAGCACAACAATTATATTTTAAAAATGGTTACCAATTACATCGTTTTGAATCCACTCTTGGAAGCTGGTTTTTCGGGCAACCTAGACGTTTGTTTTTAAACAAACACATTTCTCATGGTTAAAAGTGACACGGTGATTTATCCTGAATATTTAAGTTTAAATCCGGCGGAAATTGTCTTATCTTTGCGGGATAAAAATTCTTTGGTGGTTAATCCTCGCCGCAAAAATGGTTTAATTATTTATAAAAGATACCATGCTGAATTTGCTGGCCCCGGTGCCATTGTTGGCAGTGTTTTTGATACTAATGTGGTTAAAGTTATTCCCGTTGGTAATTTAAGTTTTACCTATCCTGATACTTCCAAAGAGCGAATTTCCGCTTATTTAATTAGAAGACAATGGATTCGGTTAATTAAACATATTACCGATAATCCTGTCCCTTTCCAACGTGCTCAAATTATTCTCAATCAATTTGAAAACTGGTTCGATGGCGAAACCACCCACAAAGTTCCCGATCAAGCTTTTGCTCTTTTGGTTGGAGTATTACCTCAAACTATCAAAAAAGCACGCAATAATATAGTTGACAGTTGATAGTTGATAGTTGATAGTTGATAGTTGATAGTTGATAGTTGATAGTTGATAGTTTGACCGCGTCTTTTGACGAGCCAAAATCTTGATTAATCCCAGTAAATGTAAGGTTTTTTACTATTATTTGTTGAAATCCTTGCACTTAATTCAAGCCAAACCAACTTGAAAGTCTTGATCTACATAGCTGTCAGCTTTTTTCCGTAAACCTAATTATTCTTTTGATGGTGCGATCATTTTCTTCGGGAGTACCAATGGTTATCCTTAAACCGTTGCAGGTATGACGAACTAATGTGCCTTCTTGTTTTAATTTTTCAGCCATTTCTTCGTTATTTTTTAACTGTAAAAAGACAAAATTACCGGCACTTGGACATATTTTTATCCCTGATATTTTGGATAAGTTACTATATACTTTCTCCCTTTCTTTTATAGTTTCAGGAATTGTCTTTAAAATTGATTCTCGTTCAGTTAAGGTCAATAACGCTGCTGTTTGCGTGAAACTGGGTAAGTTGTAAGGTAATCTAATTTTTTCTAAAGCACTAATTATTTGCGGATGGGCGATCGCATATCCGACCCGCAATGACGCTAATCTAAAAGCTTTTGAAAATGTCCGCAAAATAATCCAGTTGGGATGCTCTTTTAATTCTCCTACTAAGGTATCTTGGCTAAATTCAAAATAAGCTTCATCTATTACCACTAAAATTTCCTCAGAAATTGACCTTAACCAGTCCTTTTCTTGGGGAGTTAAAGCATTTCCCGTCGGCGAATTGGGGTGAACTACAAATATTACTTTGATCTGATTATTTTGGTTATTAATTGCCTGATTTGCTGAGTCAAGATCAATGCTAAAATCCGTTTCCGATCGCCCAATTTTCACCACGTTAATTCCCAAAGTTTCCGCTAAAATAGCATACATGGAAAAGGTAGGATCTGCGACTAAAATTGAACCGGAATTATTTAAACAAGTGGCAATTAAAAGCGATCGAATTAACTCATCAGAACCATTACCAACGGAGATATTATCAAGGGTAATATTGCTGTTACCAGACTCATTTACATAGGTAGAAATTGCCTGTTTTAAATGATAATGAGAACCATCAGGATAACGATTAGTTTCAATCTGATTTTGATAAATTGAAGCCAATTTTTGCTTTAATTCCTGACTTAAATCATAGGGACTTTCATTAGTATCTAAACGGTCCAAATTCAGATTAACTTTACCACCGGGATGAGGGGTATAAGCTTTAATTTTGGCAAGTTGCGGACGAATAAAACTAAAATTGCTCATAATAATTAATTACAATCAACTCCCCTCACCCTCTGGGAGAGGGGTTGGGGGAGATGGCTACTAAGGGTAAGGGTTAGAGAGGTCAATTGTAACATCTTTTAAAGCAATTTATTTACAAACAGCAACCCTGTCTAATAAATGTGTCAGAAAAGACTCATATTCAGTAGTATATAAAGCCCAGTTTCTAGCAACACTAGATAAACCATCAATTCCAGCAGTGGTAGGAAAATGACCAAGAGGGGCATTTTCAGAAAAAGTTAACTCATTATAACTGAGATATTCTTCTTGATTATTATTAAGTCTTCGCCAACCAATTTGTCGAAGGAATTTTAGGAGGGATTTTTTATCCTTATTACCACCCAAAGTTTGATAAATTCCCTCTTGGATACTTAAACCAAATCTATTATTAGAATGTTTTAACCAAAGCTGATCAATTTTAGTTAAATCTTGACAGGAAAAATTATTTATTTCATTAGAATCAAGGGAAATTTTACGACCAAAACTGCTAACTTGTCTCATAATTTCCCAAGTTTGTTGATCGGCTTTTTGCCATTGTTTATTACTCAAAAAATACTCTAAACGTTCATACATATTACTAGGAGAAATCGCCCTAGCTGCCACAATTACAGGTAAATTATTAGTAGGTTCAGAAGTATTAATTATTGGCTTATTATTATTGTTACTTTGTGTAGAATTAAAAGCGAAACTATTAGTAATTGACACGGAAACCCAAGGAATTTGATTGCCTTTGGTTTCTTGATAAACTCCAGCTCGAACATTTCTAAACATAATGTAAATGTCGAGATTAGGGGTTTTAATTTGCTGTTTTAATTGTTCAGTATAAGGACTGTTGCGGCCATAACCATCGGCCGCATAATCCCCCGGAGCGGTGGAATAAGCGATTAATGAACCGACTTTAGCATCAACTGGAGCTAAACCCCCTAAACTAAAATTGCGATTTTGTTCTTCTCCCCAACCACGTTTAAAGGGATCATTGCGGCAAGCATCAAAAATAATTATATTCATTTTAGTGTTAGCTTTCTGCATTATTTTTAACACACTACTAACAGAAATAGTTTCATTTTTAATAGCATCTTTTTTTGGTAAAGTTGCATCAGTAGGAAGTAAATAATTTTCGCCATCAACCTGCATTCCATGACCAGCATAAAAAAATAAGCCTACTACTCCAGGGCCTAATTTTTGCTGAAATTCATTAACACCTTGATTCATCTTTATTAAATCACCATCTAATACGTTTATTACCTCAAAACCAAATTCTTCTACATATCACTAGCATCATTAATAGGGTTAGCTAAAGGACTCATTTTATATTGAGAATTCCCGATAACTAAAGCGACGCGAAGCTCTTTTTGTTCCTTTTGGTTTTGAATAATTAAAGTTGGTTTTATTTGGGTAGGTAAAGCTAAATTACTACTAGCTTTTTCAGATTTTACTTGTAAAATTACGGGCAATAAAAGTAAAGTAGTTAAGCTAATTTTAAGTAACAAATTAAATTTAAACATGGGTTTATTTTCCTTTTATAATTTAGAAATCAGATTTCTGCGACAATTTCTGTAATTTAACATAAGATTATCTACTCTCTGAAAATACCATTTTCCCGAAAAATTTTTCAATAATTTTCACTTAGTGTAAAATACACTTATTCTTACACTATATACACTTTATGAGAACCAACGTTGAACTTGACGATCGCCTGATGGAAGAAGCCTTCAGATTGACCAATATAAGGACAAAAAAAGAGTTGTTAAATTTTGCCTTACAGGAATTGATCCGTAACCGCAAAAAACGCAATTTATTAGACCTAAGTGGTCAAATTGACTTTGCTACCGATTATGATTATAAAAGCTTAAGAGCTAATCGTCATGTTTCTGATTGATACATCCGTGTGGATTAATATTTTTCGGGATCAAACAGGGTTAAAACGACAACAATTAGAGGCCGTAATGGAAGATCAACCATTTTTTCTCAGTCGTTTTACTCAGATGGAATTACTGCAAGGTTGCCAAAATGAGAGAGAGTGGACTATCTTAGAAACCTACTTAGAAGATCAAGAATATCTGGAAATCACTAACAGACATCTCCGAAATACAAATAGGGTGTAAAATTAAACTTATAAAATTATAAAATTATCTGATCTAAGTAACGATGAGTCAAATATTAAACTACCTAAATAGTCATACCCAAGAAACAAAAAGAATTATCGGCATTAACCACGAACAATTAACCCAGCTCATCAAGAATGCTCAACAGCTCGATGAACAAAAGAAAGAAAAAATTAACAAGACAAAAAAACTTTTAATTAAGGGTAGTGTATTTTATGTAGTGAAAACTTATTTTTGGCCCTTATTTCCTATTAAA
>JAABRE010000051.1 GCA_011391125.1 Synechococcales cyanobacterium S06 | reverse complement strand
TAAATTGTACGATTTAGACACAGATAAAACCACGGAATTTGAGTTAAAAGATTTTATTAACAATGTCCATTTATTTGACTTTATTGCGGGGTATGAAAAGCGCATTTATCAAGACGGTGATCCTGTTAATATAAAAGCAGCGGAATTAATGGGAGAACTGCACGATCGCCTCAAAAAAGTCGGTTATACTGGCCATGAATTAGAAGTGTATTTAGTGCGTTTATTATTCTGTTTATTTGCGGACGATACCGGTATTTTTAACAAGGGCATTTTTCAAGAATATCTTGATTTACACACTAAATCTGATGGTAGTGATTTAGCTGCACATTTAAGCTTAATTTTCCATATTTTAAATCAGTCAGAAGAGAAAAGATTAACCAATTTAGACGAAAATTTGGCACAATTTCCCTATGTAAATGGTAAATTATTTGAGGAAGTTTTACCTCCTGCATCCTTTGATTCCGAAATGCGGGAAATGCTATTAAAAGCTTGTGGATTAGACTGGGGTAAAATTTCACCTGCCATATTTGGCTCAATGTTTCAAGCAGTAATGAATCCGAATCAACGACGCAATTTAGGAGCACATTATACCTCGGAAAAAAACATTCAAAAGGTAATTAAACCCCTGTTTTTAGATGATTTAGATAATGAGTTCAATAAGATTAAAAATAATCGTAATAAATTACAGGAATTTCATAACAAAATTGCCTCATTAAAATTTCTTGATCCTGCTTGTGGATGTGGTAACTTTTTAATTATTACCTATCGAGAATTACGAGAATTAGAGATAAGAATTTTACAGGAATTGTACAAACAAGAGCAATTTCTTGACGTAAAATTGTTTATTAAAGTGGATGTCGATCAATTTTTTGGCATTGAATATGATGAATTTGCCGTCAGAGTCGCCGAAGTGGCTATGTGGTTAATTGATCACCAACTGAATTTGAAAGTAAGTAACGAATTTGGTCAATATTTCGTCAGATTACCCCTGAAAAAATCCGCGACAATTATTCATGGCAATGCTTTGAGGATTGATTGGGTAGATGCCCTCACCCCCAACCCATCTCCCACGGGTGAGGGGAGTTTTGCCCTCACCCCCAACCCCTCTCCCACGGGTGAGGGGAGTTTTGCCCTCACCCCCAACCCATCTCCCACGGGTGAGGGGAGTTTTGCCCTCACCCCCAACCCCTCTCCCACGGGGAGAGGGGAGAAAGTAGATTTCATATTAGGAAATCCGCCATTTGTCGGGAAACAAATGCAAAATTTAGAGCAGAAAAAAGAGATGGAATTGGTATTTTCTGGGGTGAAAAATGCGGGAGTTTTAGATTATGTAACGGCCTGGTATATTAAAGCTGCTCAATTTATCCAAAATACTAAGATAAAATGCGCTTTTGTGAGTACAAATTCCATTTCTCAGGGGGAACAAGTGGGAATTTTATGGCAGGAATTATACACAAAATATAACGTTAAAATCCATTTTGCCCATCGTACTTTTAGCTGGCAAAATGAAGCGAAAGGTAACGCTGCGGTGCATTGCGTAATCATTGGTTTTGGTTTACAAGATATAGAAAATAAGCGTCTTTTTGACTACGAAAATATCAAAGGAGAAACCACAGAAAGGAAGGTAAATAACATTAATTCCTATTTAACAGAAGGGAATGATTTAATCATTTTAAATCGCAATAAACCTCTTTCTAATGTACCGGAAATAAAATTTGGGAATCAACCAATTGATGGAGGTAATTTTATTTTTACCGAGGTAGAAAAAGAAGAATTTATCAAGAAAGAACCGCAAGCTGAAAAATGGATCAGACCCTATACAGGAGCACAGGAATTTATTAATGGATATACTCGTTATTGTCTTTGGTTAGTAAATATTAATCCTAGTGAATTAAAAAGTTTACCATTCGTATTAAAAAGGGTAGAAAAAGTTAAACAATTCAGGTTAGAAAGTAAAGCTGCTTCGACGCGTAAATTTGCCAATATTCCCACTTTATTCTGTCATATTTCTCAACCAGAAACCGATTATTTACTTGTACCAAGTGTCTCTTCTCAAAAAAGGAAATATATTCCTATCGGTTTTATGTCATCAAAAATTATTACCAGTAATCTTTGTTTTTTAATTCCGAATGCTACTCTTTATTTATTCGGAATTTTAACCTCAGAAATGCACATAACATGGGTAAAATATGTGTGTGGAAGGTTAAAAAGTGATTATCGTTATTCTAAAGATATTGTTTATAATAATTACCCATTTCCCGATAATATTAGTGATAAACAAAGGCAAAAAGTCGAAACTTGCGCACAAAATGTGCTTGATATAAGGGCAAAATATCCTAACAGTAGTTTAGCGGATTTATATGACCCTTTAACTATGCCACCTGACCTAATAAAAGCACATCAAAACCTTGACAAAGCCGTAGATTTATGCTATAGATCGCAACCATTTGTTAACGAATTAAACCGCATTGAGTTTTTGTTTAACCTGTATGAAAGTTTAAATACACCATTATTAAAACCTGAGAAAAAACAGCGTAAAAAAAAGAGTGATTAAGTTCATTTTGTGGTGGTAATTCCTGAATTGATCCTCACAGAAATTTCTATCTTAATCCTTTTTCTTTTAATAAATTATCTAGCCAAATTTGCTCCTCCTCGGATAATTTTATGGGTGGTTCTTGGCTATAATCTAAGGTTAAATAAAACCTCGCTTGTTCATAGATTTCCTGTAATAAATTTTGTAAATTTACTACAGGTTCTTCATCATCTCTTTGTAAGGGAATTTTAAAGGAAGGAATGCTATTACTAAGATTAAAACCCAATAAATCCGCACGGGGAAGACGTTTTGACCTAGCTATTAAAATGCGATAATCTGTAGCCGTAAAATCACCTAAAATTGGCATCATTTGACCACTTCTAAGTAAGTCAATCTCAATTAAATTAGTGTAACTCATTAACACGTTTTCTCGCTTTTCTAAATAAGCATTTAATCCCTTTCCTTTCTTTTTATTAGTAGGAGAAAGTACCTCAATTACTGTAATTACTCTACCAGTTGCAATCTCTTTTATTTCTAAATAAGCTTCTTTTATTTCTATTGGTATTGGTAAAGTTACTGTTTGAATTTCGGTCTCCGTTTCTGTCTTGGCAGGTAAAGTCATTACGGCTGAATTTGACTTCGTGACCGGTGTTTTCACACTGGTAGCAATGACCGAAACGTCTGGAATCCCAATTAACAGAGACTCTTCAGGAAGACTCATGTAGGTGCGTTTTTCAATAGCAACCCGGTATTGTTGACTAAGAGACGGGGCGATCGCAATGGCGATCGCCGTAATCAACCGATGGTGTAATTCAGACCATAAATCAGGGTTTTCTAAATAGGGATTCATCCCCGGAAATGGATAATTCATAATAAATTTAACCTCTATTTTTATTAATAATACTAGCAAAAAAAAATTAGGATATTTTTAGATTTAGAAAAATTTTTGTTAATCACAATGTACAATTTCTTAACCAAACTCAAGATCATAAAGCTCATCAATAGTTAGAATTAGCAACTAAATGTTAAGAGTTGTTAGGAATTAACTCACTAATAATTAGAGATTTTGTATTATTCTAATAAATACAGTTAATTTCAGTAAAATTTGATCTTAAGGAAATAATTATGGGAAAACCGACCGGATTTTTAGAGTATCTTCGCGAATTACCTTCAGAAGTTGCACCCAGCGATCGCATTCGCAACTGGGATGAGTTTCACATCCACTTTCCTGAAGAAAAACTCAAAAACCAAGCAGCTCGTTGTATGGACTGCGGTACACCGTTTTGTCATACTGGGAGCGTAATCAGTGGGATGGCTAGTGGCTGCCCCATCAACAATTTAATCCCCGAATTTAATGACTTAGTATATCGCGGTTTGTGGCGCGAAGCACTAGATCGCCTCCACAAAACCAACAATTTCCCCGAATTTACCGGACGGGTGTGTCCCGCTCCCTGTGAGGGTTCTTGCGTTTTGGGGATTAATAATCCCCCCGTGACCATCAAAAATATCGAATGTTCCATCATTGATAAAGGTTGGGAAGAAGGTTGGATCACTCCGCAAGTTCCTGCCAAACGTACCGGCAAAAAAGTTGCTGTAATCGGCTCAGGACCGGCGGGATTAGCAGCAGCAGCTCAACTTAACCAAGCGGGACATGAAGTAACCGTCTATGAAAGAGCCGATCGCCCCGGAGGCCTGTTAATGTACGGAATCCCGAACATGAAACTGGACAAAGAAGAAGTAGTGTTACGTCGATTGCAAGTATTGGAAGCAGAAGGAATCAAGTTTGTCTGCAATACGGAAATTGGCAAAGACTTGCCCGCAGAACAATTGCTCAAAGAGTTTGATTCTGTGATCTTATGTACGGGGGCAACCAAACCGCGAGATTTACCCATTGAGGGGCGGGATTTAAAGGGAATTTACTTCGCGATGGACTTTTTAACCGCCAATACCAAGGCCGTTTTAGACAAAACCAACGACTGCATTTCGGCGCAAGGTAAAGACGTAGTAATCATTGGTGGTGGTGACACGGGGACCGACTGCGTAGGTACATCAATTCGTCATGGTTGCCATAGCGTCACCCAAATTGAAATTATGCCTCAACCGCCTCTGGAGAGAGCAGCGAATAACCCTTGGCCTGAATGGCCCAAAGTCTATAAAATGGACTACGGCCAAGAAGAAGCGGCCGCCAAATTCGGCGCTGATCCTCGGGTCTATACCACCACCGCAACCAAATTTGAAGGGGATGACAATGGCCACGTGAAAGCTGTTCATACCGTTGAAGTTGAGTGGCAAAAAGATGACCAAGGCCGCTTTATTCCTAAACCTATTCCCGGTACAGAAAAAGTTGTCCCCACCCAATTAGTTTTATTAGCCATGGGTTTCCTCGGACCAGAACAACCTTTATTGGACAGTTTGGGTGTGGAAAAAGACCCCCGAGGTAATGTAAAAGCGGAATACGACCAATATCAAACCAGTATTCCGGGAGTTTTTGCGGCGGGAGATTGTCGCCGTGGTCAAAGCTTAGTTGTCTGGGCTTTCAATGAAGGCAGGGGAGTGGCTCGTGAGTGCGATCGCCATTTGATGGGTGTTACCGAACTTCCTTAAGGGGAAAACTAAAAGGTAATAAAGAATAAGTAATAAGTAATAAGTAATAGATTTAAACCATTAAATAATTACTTTTTACCTAGTATTACTGTTACATTGCTATTAATTTTCAAGATTATTTAATGAGGACATTTGATTTATGTCGATTTCTCCCGAAACCGTTTATGAAAATCTCAGTTTGTTGGAACAAGCAGACGTAACTACCAATGCTTTATATCGCCAACAAGCACAGGAAATTTTGGCAAATCAAAAAGTGAGTTTAGAATGGCGACAAAAAATTGCCGATAGACTCTATCAAGCGAACAACCGTTTAACCATGGTTAATATTGCGGATAACGACAGTTATTAACCCGTGGAGTAGAGATGTTACCCAAAAAAAGAGAATGAAAACACCCTGCTTTCGTAGGGGAGGATAGGTACAAGACCTATCCCTACAATACCTACCCAGGGGCCACTGTAGGGGGCAACTCTTGTGGTTGCCCTGATCCTACCAATTTAAAATACGGAAAAAATTGCTTATGTCTCGACAAATTCCCTATCAACCTTTACTGTTAAGAATATTACATAGCATTAATGGTTTCTTAGTAATTGGCGCATTAGTAACTGGTTTTTTGGTCTATGACAGTTATGACGGTAGATTTGGCGGTTTAGGATTAACTAAGGAAAATCGCACTTTAATTGATATTCATGGTACTTTCGGATTTTTCCTATTTTTTGTAATTTTACCTTTATTTCTTGCTTATTGTTTAATTAAAGGTAAAAAAAGATTAATTCAACTTAATCAAATTAAGGATTTAACTAAGCAAATAAATCAGCCGAAATGGTGGTATAATGTCCACCGTTTTGTTAATACTTTAGCCTTAGTTAGTGTTAGTTTAGCCGCTATTTCTGGGAAGTTTCAATCTGAAGATTGGCTGCCGAATAAAGAATTAAATCATTTGGCTTATTATGTACATTTATTGGCCTGGTTATTATTATTAATTAGTGTGTTAATACATGGTTTAATGGTGGCTAAAGTGGGCGGAATTCCCTTGATTATTTCCATGTATAATATTAAATATAAACCTGAAGATAGTCCACATTTATGGTGGGGTAATCTTAAAGTTTGGTTAGAGAATTTACGACGATAAAAAATTAATGATAATTGACCAGAAAAAAAGGTTGTAAAGCCTATCCTCAATAAGATGGCTTGATAAGAATAATTCATCTTTTCAAGCCAAGAGGAAGAAATTGTTAATTATTAATTGACATGAGCGTATTTTTTCCAATTATTTTTAAGTTAATTTTCAACGCTGAAAAATCCGAATTTAACAAGATTAATTAGTTTTTAACCGGTTTAAACTGCGTTTTAAAACCTTTAATTGTTGTTGTAAATAGGGCAGATTTTGGGGATTATTTCCATATAACCAGCTAACATAAGCTTGGCAAATTTCGGCGATAATTTCGGCCTTTGCTTCGTTTTTATCTTGATAATTTTTGGCGTATTCTAAGGGAGTTTGAGCCGGATTTTTTGGGTATCCTTTCTCCTTTAAAACTAATAACATTTGTTCGTAAAGTCGGGCCATCGGAGGCAATTTTGCTAAACGAAGACGATAACTTAAACTACTTAATTGATTGAAACCTAACCAAACTAAAAATCCTAAACCAGTTAAGAAAATTAAACCGGCAAAAATGCCCAAAATACTACCTGAAAATAGGCCCCAGAACCAACCAATAATAGCGAATAAAAAGCCTGTAATCGCAGTCCAAATAGTCGCTACAAAGCTAGTTACAGGAGAAGGTAGCCAACCAGCAATCCACTGCCAAAACTGCCCCAAAACGCCAAAAGTGTTGTCTTCTTCAATGGACGGTGGGATAATTTCATGACCCGGAATGGGATCAAAAGTAAACCAACCAAACTCAGGAAAATAGACTTCTGTTAAGGCGTAAGCATCAGTATTATGTACTAAATAATAACCGGTAAAGGGGTTAAATTGACCCGAAGAAAACCCGACTGTTAAGCGCGCAGGAATGCCAATTGATCGCAACATTACTGTTAATACAGTGGCAAAATGATCGGGATAACCACCGCCAGATTTAAACAAAAAACTCTCAACTAAATCATCATTTTCAGCGAGAAAAGGTAGCTCAGGTTGAATACTATATGTTTGTTTAACTGCCTGGGTTAAATATAACGTTTTTTCATAAGTTGAGCTTAAAGGTTTTGCTGATTTTGCGAGTAATTCTTCGGTTTGTTTTTTTACTTTTTCTTTTATTTCCTTCGGAATTTCTAAATAGTGTTTACGAATTTTATCGGGATAATTTTCTGAAGCAGTTCCTATTTTTTCTCTGTTACGATAAGGCACTTGGGAAACTACCGTATATGTTAAACCTTCCAATAATCCCGCAGGCGATCGCAAACTGTCTTCGGGATCAAGACCGATTTCAGGAGTAGGAAAATAAACACTTTCGGGATAAGAAAGACTAGGAATAATATTCGGTAATTCAGAAACAGCAGTATAGGTTTGAATTACTTTTTTGGTCTGTAATTTAAGTGCCGGAATACCGAGATAAAATTGATAGGACCAAGGTCTTCTTTTGATAGATTGTAATTGGTCTTCTCGGGAAACTTCCCAACCTTGACCAGTATAATGATCAAAAGACATGACACGCCAAAATCCCGCTGCTTGTGAACGAATCCTTAAGACTAATTTTCGTTCCATTTCTCCCCGTAAATTTTGGTTTATTTTATTATTAAAACCATAATAAAATGTACCATCAATTTCCCCCGTCCCTTTTCCTTGATTATTACCACTTCCGAGGCCATCTTTTACGTATCCGGGGTTAACAATACCTCGATTTTGACCATTAAAATTTTGGTTATCTAAATTCATCGGACTACTAACGGGAAAACTTTGTAATTGATAACCCGGAAAACGGGGCATAATTGCAAAAATAAGTAAACCAAATAGAACCACAATTAAGAAAAATACAGTTAAATTTTTAGGCGAAATTGGCGAATATTTTCTTAAATTTTGAGCCGTTTTTCCCGACTTATTAAACTTAGGATTTAACCAGATATAATCAATACTTTCTAAACCTAAACGAGAGCGATAATCTAAGATTAAAACCGGTAAAGCAATCAATAAAAATAGAATTAACCAAGGAGCAAAATTTAAACTTTGAGAAACTGTACCAGCTACACCTAATAAAATTAAACCTATGACCATAGAATAGCCTAAATCTTTGCGTCTAGGTAAGTCAAAACTGTGTAAAACTTGCAATTGAACTAACAATTCTGCTAACACTAAACGGGTATCATTTAAGTTAGCAAAAATATTACCAAAAAATATCGGTAAAGTTAATAACATTCCCATCGCAATCAAAAATTTAGTGGTAATATTGCGGTATTTTCGACGATACCAACTCCAAGTTGATCCCCCAATACTTAAAGGAATTGCCCAAATACTCATCGTGGTTTGAGCGGCCACATCAGTCGCAATAATTCCGACTATGACTAAAGTTTGTACTAAAATACGCAAAATAACCGATTCTTCGGTTTGAGGTTTGGGCAATTTTTGCAAACGTTGCCAAATTTGATCTAAAACTGGAAAATTTCTTAATTGTTGCATGGTCATAAAAACTGAGAGAAATTGATGTTAATAATATTTTAATTAATTTTGGGTTAATTGTAATCGTAAAAATAAGTTTACTATTCAAAAGATTGTAACTATTAAATTCTACTAAAATTAATCGACAAAACTAGCATTTTTTCAAAAATAGGTTACTATGTAGGATAACACAATAAATAATATTTGAGTGAAGGAAAAAAATGGATCGTCGTAAATTTTTAGGTTGGGTAGGTGTAGGAATGTTAGCAACAAACTTGCCAGTCTTAATCGCTGCTTGTTCTGCTCCTCCTAATTCCGATACAGTAGAAGAAACCGAGTCAAAAAATACCGAAATAGCTCCAAACAATGCTCCTTTTTTGACCATAGGAACTGCCGCAAAATTAGCACAAGAAGGTTATCTTTTAGACGCTAAAAATAACGTAATTGTAATTGTCAAACCTGATAAAAGTTTAGCTGCTTTAAACTCAAAATGTACCCATAACGGTTGTACCGTAGGTTGGGATAAAACGGCTAGTTCAATTAATTGTGATTGTCATGGTTCAGTGTTTTCAACTAATGGCAAAGTTATTAAAGGTCCAGCAAAGGAAGCCTTAGCAGTCTATGAAGTTAAAGAGGAAAATGGCTCAATTTTAGTTAAAGTTTAACAGTTAATAAGATAAACAGAAATAGTAGTGGTAATTCCAGAATTACCACTACTATTTAATTACCAAATAATAGTAACCAAAAAGGTAAAGTTAAGAGGATTAAAAGTGAACCAAGAGCTAAACTTGTTACGGTTAATTCTTTGTCTAAATTAAAAGCTTCAGTAATAACTAAAGTTGCAAAAGCTGGGGGCATAGCCATTTGTAAAACTATGACTAATTGTGGTTTATCTGTAATACCAATCAGTCCAAGTATTAAGCCTAAAATTAAGGGAATGATTAACATTTTAATAGCTAAACTAGCAGAAGATAAGCGAAGATTTGACCAGGATTTAATCTGACTTAAACGCATTCCAATTAACATTAAAGCGAGGGCAATCATTCCCCAAGCAAAATTATTTAAAAATGTTTCTAATAGTTGAGGTAAGGGATAACTTTTAAAAGATAAACCAAAAAATAACGCCCACAAAGTGGGATTTTGAAACATGGTTAGAACTAATTTAAGTGTACTTTCTTCTCCTTCATTGCCAAAATAAGCGGCTATAAAGACTCCTAAACTATAAGCTCCTAACATACTCCCTAAAATGTCATAAAATAAGGCATAAGCAAAGTATTTTTCCCCCACAACTGCGAGAATTATGGGATAACCTAAATAACCAGTATTTCCAATCATTGAAGTCAGCAAAAAACTACCCTGAGATGTTTTATTTAACTCCATTTTTTGCCTTTTTATAAATAGAAAAGAGGCCAAAATTCCTAATAACATAGCCACCCAAGCAATGATTGGTGCAATCCAAATTTTCCCCGTTAATTCTGCACCCCTTAAAAAGGCAATAATACTAATCGGAATACCCACCCAAAACAGCGATTTTCCGATCAGAAATGGTATTTTAGCTGGCAATTTTTTGCCTAAATACCAACCTAAAAGGACACCACTAATTAGTTTTGCATACAAGGGCAATAATTGTTCAATCATTGAAATTTTTTTGTTATTTTATGAGTAAAACTAAGCCAAAAACTAGAGAGATTTTAGTATTATAATTAATATATCACATTTAAGTTTATGAATGAGATATATTAGCATTAAGCTAGGAATTTGCGTGTTTTTAACGATTGTGATAGAATGAAAACATAGAGGTTTTTACGAAGCAAAAACAACTTTAAATCTTGTTAGCTTTAATTTGAAATTATTACGGCTATTCAAGGCCGAGCATTGCTATTTCACAGCAGTTTTTTTGACAAATATTCAGTTTTGTAAACATGAACTTGACAAGTAAGAGAGACAAAAAGTAATGTTTAAATTTTCATTATTTCAGCAAAAAAATGATCTAGAATCAAGAGTTCAAGGAACTCGTTATAGTGCATTTATAAGTGAATTACTGACAAATAGTGGTCATTTTTTAATGTTAAATTCCCTCAGTGAAATTGCGTTAGGAGGATGGTTTAAATATGTAATTCAACCCTCACATTACCTTATTCTAATGGCAATGTTAATCCAATGTTGGTATTTATCGCGTCCTCAAGCTAATCGTTTTTGGGGCAATTTAATTGGTTGTTCTTTATATACAATTACTGATTTACCCTTGGATGGATTAGAGTTTTTTGATGAATATAATCATGGTATTCTCTGGACATTTTCTTTCTTAATTGCTATTTTACAAGGGACTCGTTTTCATTGGGCAACTAAAACTAAAAATTGGATTATTCCCCTAGAAAGTGTAATTCGTATGACAATGTTAATTGCTTTATATATGACTTTAACCTGGCATTTTGATCAGGAAAGTTGGTCTTTCTTTTCTTTATCAGTAGAAGATAAATTTTTAATTTCTAGCTTATTTTTAGTTGCTTTATGTGTGGGATTACAAACTTTACAAGTGACAACTCAAAGGGAAAAATTACAACAAACTGCTAAAATTTTACAGGATTTTGCGAATTGGGGAATGGGTTCTCATGCTGTAAATATGGCCATGACTAATCCTCAAAATTTAGAGTTTCACCGTCAAAATCGAGCCATTGTTTTTATGGATATTCGTGGTTTTACTGCTTGGTGTGAACGAACAACCCCCGAACAAGTGGCTAAATTGCTTAATATTTACTACCAAGCTGTTGAACCAATTGCCGCATTAAATCAGCCTTTGAGAATTACTTTAACGGCCGATGAAATTATGGCAATTTATTCGACTCCTGAATTGGCGGTCAAAGCTGCCCAAGGTATGCAGCATGAAGCTTCAAATATATTGGCAAAATATGGCTTAGGAGCAGGTTGCGGAATCCATTGGGGGAGTGTAGTGGAAGGTTTATTCGGCAGTGACCAAGTCCGCACTTATACAGTAATTGGTGATGTGGTGAATACGGCAAAACGTCTTGAAAGTTCGACTCCCAGTGGTAAAATCACCATTTCTGATACGGTTTATCAAGCTTTAAAAGATGAAATCAAGGTGGAAAGTTGCGAGTCAATTTCAGTCAAAGGTAAAGCAGAACCTTTAAAAATATGGCGTTTAACAATTAACAATTATTAATATTTAAACAAACTATTTGACATCAGAAATAACCTGAGTTTGAGAGAAAGAAAGAGGCTCAAAATTAATTAGGGTTTGCTGAATAAATGGCTGGTGAGGGCGAGTTGATAGTTGATAGTTGATAGTTGATAGTTGATAGTTTGACCGCGTCTTTTGACGAGCAAAAATCTTGATTAATCCCAGTAAATGTAAGGTTTTTTACTATTATTTGTTGAAATCCTTGCACTTAATTCAAGTCCCACCAACTTAAAAGTCTTGATCTACATAGCTTTCAGCTTTTTTCCGTAAACCCTAATTATGATAAGCTTTTTCTCAAAAAAAACTATTTTTTAATAACGAGTCCTTAAGTTTAATATTTTTTTTATATTTGGTCATTTCAGTTACCAGTTATAGTAATTCCAATTAAGATTAAAACAGTTGAAAAATAGGTTCGTAGTTGCGCTTTAGCGCTTCTTAGGACTAAAGTCCAACAACAAACTTAAAACTTTTGTTTAATTTTTATTTGGAATTATAGTAATTTCAATTAAGATTAAAACAGTTGAAAAATAGGTTCGTAGTTGCGCTTTAGCGCTTCTTAGGACTAAAGTCCAACAACAAACTAAAAACTTTTGTTTAATTTTTATTTGGAATTACTATAAAACTCAAAAAAAGTTGCCTTAGAATTATATATCAAAAAATTAAAAGAGTATAATCTTGATTAAAATTGGATTACACCCTAAATTTTAAATCAAACTCAAGTTACCTTGTCAACCTTTGTGAAAAGATGCCAAATGGGTTTCCTAATTGTCCCAATAAGCGACATTCCCTTAATAGAGACGAGTATTATCAACCATTATTTCCCAAGTTTGATGGTTAACCATCACTACTGTCTCAACAAAAGAAACATCTGAACTAGGAGTAGTACCTTTGAAAGTGAAAGTCCAGATATCGTCACCATTTACTGTACATGGCGTTCCATCCATTGGACCATACATGGATGAATCCGGTCGATATTTTCCCAGTCCCCCATTGGTTACTTCTGCTGTCTGACGGGCTAAGTTTTGAGCCCGACCTAGCTTGATCAACTCAGAAAATGAATTGCTGTTTCGTCTAGCTTGAACCATACACTCGTTCATTGACTGTGCCTTAATCGGCCTAGCTTGACTGACTAGAAGAATAGAGGTTAAAACAAAAATTGTTTGAATTAATTTCATAATTTAAAAGTTGCGCTCCTTACTGAATTTATTGACTTATATCAGGACTTATGGCGAAAATATCTGCCAGGAAGCCCTTGTTCGGATAATGTTGAAATTCGTGATTTAAACTTAGTAACCAAGAGGTTGTTGCTTTAGATGGCTTTAATTTAGCCATGATTTTTCTGTTTGTTTTCAAATATTTATCCTTAATTGTTAAGGCTAATCGCCAAATATTCCTATTAAAACTTTATTAAAAATTCTTTGACTAGACAAATTATTTGATCAGAACAGACTCATTGCCGGGTCGCTTGATCAATAGGCTCTAAATAAGAGATCACTATTCAAAGTTAAATTAAGATTAGCTTCTGGTTTAACCACTAATAAATCAATCTTATTTTTTCCTAAAAATTGAGGAATAAGAGTAGCTATAAGTCCCGCTCCTGCACCAATTAATAACTCTTCAGTGGCGATCGCCCGATCACCCGTAACGGCGGAAATAGCGGCAGCAGCACCAGCACCCACGGCGGCATTTTTCAAAAAAGTACCCAGATTCGTACTTTTATTAACTGTTTCTGTTTCCGTGACAACTTGAGAAGTCGCCTTTAAAGTATAGGTACGACCATCAACCAACTTTAACTGTTGAGCAACAAATTGTGTGCCATTACCCGAAGGACGAAATTCACCCGTTACCTCGCTACCTTTAGGAATTAAAATAAACCCGTTACTGTTGGCTAAGTCCGAAGCAACAATTAAAGTGACAGGAACAGTTTCGTCCTTAGTTAATAAGATTTTTTCGGCTTTATAAGTAACCGGAATTATCGTACCAGTTGTAATACGATAATCCGTCGCAACGGCTTGTTGTGTGACAATATATTCAGAATTCATCGCCTGTACTTGACCTTGAGCAACTAAAGCTTGATAAATAAAAGCGGCCACCTCTGCACGAGTAGCATTACGATTCGGATTCAATTGTTTTAAAGTAGGATAATTAACAACCATTTTTTGTTCTGTGGCTGCTGCAATGGGAGCACGAGCAAAGTCAGAAATACTGCCAGAATCGTTGTAATAACCAAGAATTGTATTCACATTATTATTAGCCGTGTAATTTAAACCATTTGCTAAAGCTACTAATACTTGCTCACGGGGAATATTTTGCTCAGGACGAAAAACTTGGTCAGGATAACCGGACAAAAAACCCATTTTATAGCTATTCTCAATTGCAGTGGATGCCCAATAATTGGCAGATACATCTTTAAATGTGATTTGACTTCGAATGTTCTCTTTTGGTAACGCTTTTTGTATCATCGCAGCAAACTGTGATCTAGTTACAGAAGCATCCGGCTTAAATGAACCGTCAGGAAACCCAGCAATAACCCCTCTTGAGACTAACTCATTAATAAAGTTTACGGCCCAATAATTCGCTGAAACATCAGCAAATCGAGATGATTGAGCCACAACTGGAGTCGGATTGAGTAGAGATGCACACAAAGGTAAACCCACTCCTGATCCGACCGTTAAGCTTAGTAACAAAGCGGTTGTTGCTTTAGATATATTAAGTTTTATCATGATTTTTTATGTTTGTTTTCTTATCTTTATGCTTAGTTCTATTCTAACTCTAATTGCTAAATATTCTTATTAAATTATTATTAATAATATTTAGCAATAATTCTGTCTTTGGGGCGACAATGGTAGTAGAACCGTTGCTATATAATGGTTAGAGCTTCCCTACTTTGAAGATATATGGGAATAACCAAGATACCTAAAACAAGGTAAAGTATTTACATCAAACTCTTGCAATCTAAAGATTTCAAGCTTTATATTTGTCCGTGTTTTAAAATCGTTAATAATCCCACTTTCCGTACTTATTTTCAATAAGCAAAAATATTGAGGTCTATTGTTGATAAACTATTAAATAGGAGAAAACCGAAATCTTCAAGATTTCGGTTTTCTGAGTATATTAAGTTTTGTAACAAACTATTGACAAATTCTCAAGAATGTGTATCAGCCTACTTTCAAAGATAGGTCAACTTGTAATTGGGATTGAACGGGGAAACCACCTTGACAAGGATGGGTGACGGGGGAAACTGCACCAAAAACGGGGGTTGTGTAACTTGGATTGGGGCTGGCGACAATGGCCACGTGGCGATCGCCCACTGCGAGGCCGTGGGTTGGGTCATAACTGCGCCAGCCACCACCCGGCAGGTAAACTTCAACCCAAGCATGGAGGTCATGTTCAGTTTGATCAGGGTCTCCTTCCTGATAACCACTGACGAAACGGGTGGCCAACCCCATCACCCGACAGACTTCCATAAATAAAACGACGAAATCGCGACAAGAGCCTTGTTTTTTGAACCATGTTAGACCAGCTGGCCAAGGAGCGCCAGATTCTCTGGTAATATATTGGCAATGTTGATAGATTTTCTGATTTAAAGTAAAAAGAAAAGAGCTAATTTCACCATCAGTTTCATGGTAAATTTCCTGAGCTAATTGTGTTACAGAAAATACTGTGAGCGAGAAAAGCCTCGCCTTTTAAGGCGAGGTGAGTCGAGCGAACTGGGACTTTAGTCCCCCGTATCTTTATTTAACAACTTGACAATGGTTAAATTTATAATTAAAATAAAAAAACTAGCAAAAGCTAGAATAATATAACTAAATTAATTTTAAAGCTATGTACGCTTGCCAGCAAAATTTAATTTCTAATCAAGAAATACTGCCATTTCTTGATTATCTGTGTACCGAGGCTAATAGTCTCACGAATTGTGGGATTTATCTAGCTCGTCAACTTGATTTCAAGGCTAATTATATTGTAGGGAAATATGATTTAGAAAAAAATCTCAAACAAAACCTTCATTTTCAGTTTCTTTATTCTCAAGCTGCACAGCAAATTTTAAGAAGTGTAGCTGAAAGTTTTGCTTCTTTTAAAGCATTAAATAAACTTTTTTATAAAGGAAAATTAGATAAAAAACCAAAACTACCTAATTATAGGAAAAGTGGGGGGTTAGCTTTAATAACTTATCCTAAACAGGCTTTAAAGCTTGTAGATAATCAAATTAGAATCCCTTTAGGCAAGAAAGTTAAAGTGATCCTTCGCGGTGCTCAGGACTAAAGGTTTTAGACTAGATTGTTTTTATCTACCGATGCCCACAAATTTAGCTTTTAATAATCTTAAAGAGTTAAGAATACTCCCTAGAAATGGCTGTTTTTATGCTGAATTTGTGTATCAAAAACCTAATGTTGAAACTAACTTAGATAGGTCTAAAGCGCTAGGAATTGATCATGGTTTAGATAATTGGTTGTCATGTGTTTCTAATATCGGTAAAACCTTTATCATTGATGGTAAAAAAGTTAAATCCCAAAATCAGTGGTATAACAAGCAAATTGGCAAATTAAAAACAGGAAAACCACAAGGTTTTTGGAGTGATGAATTAGCTACTATCACTGAAAAAAGAAATCGACAAATGCGAGACAACATTAATAAATGCACAAGGTTTCTAATTAATTGGTGCTTAAAAAATGATGTCGGTACAATTATTTTTGGCTGGAATAAAGGACAGAAAAATGGGATCAATATTGGTGCTAAAAATAATCAAAAATTCGTCCAAATTCCTACTGCTAAATTAAAAGATAGAATTGCTCAGTTATGTACTGAGTATGGGATTGAGTTTATTGAAACCGAAGAATCTTATACATCAAAATCTAGCTTTTTAGATAATGATGAACTCCCTAAATTTAGCGGTGAAAAACCTGCACGGGAGTATAAATTTTCTGGGAAAAGAATTAAAAGAGGTTTATATAAAACCCAAAATGGCTTTTTGATTAATGCGGATTTAAACGGTGCAGCAAATATTATCAGAAAAGCTAATCAAAACGTAAGCACACAGACAAGTTTCAATTTGTCCGAGGTGTGTAGGGAAGTTTTGAGTCTTCCACATCTGTATGATATTTTCGATGATTTGAAGAAGTCATACAGAAAGCAAGCGTCAAAAAGCGCGGTTTTAACCCGCTTTTTGACATCCGCTTAGAATCTCCGCTTTTCAAAGCGGAGAGAACTCAAATATACATATATATAATTTATATTGAAAAATTACCCAATAACAATTATTAATCATAATTGTTATTGTCCATACAAACATTGTCGATTTTAACTAATAGATAGGGCCGGAAAATTAGCGAGTAAGGTGGTCTTACTCCATGACTTTTACTATTTTTTTTGACAAGTTAAAATTCATCTAAGCTTAATCCTTTAATTTCAATAAAAAACAATCCAAATAATTAACTTAAAAGCTTTATTTTTGTCTGTATCACTAGCAATTTTTTAAACTAAAAATTGCTAGAATAATGGTTAAGATATGGATTATAATTAATCTAAAAATGTTAACAAATACGGTGAAAGACCATGAATTTAACTATACTTAATCAGACATTTTCCCAAATTGCGATCAATTTTATCGTAGTTTTGGGATTGTCCAGTAGTGCAAGTGCGGCCACAGTTCTCTATCAAGCTGGAAATGGGACTCTCCCGAATAATCAAGGTTGGACTTATGTTGACCCCAGTGGATATGCTCAACAGTCAGTCAGTAGTGGACTTTACTCATTATCAACTGAGTCTAATTCTACTATTTCGGCGGGCAATTTTCGCTTTGATCAGGTTTTTGATACAAATGTAGGATTCACCCTCAATTTACTTGACTTACAAATTACTGCTGAGAATCATAGCAACAATAATCGAGCTGGATTTTCCTTACTCTTCATCGGTAATGATCCCACAAAATCTCTCGAGTTAGCTTTCTGGGAAGATCGGGTTTGGATTTACAATTACGACACCACAAATGACTTTACCCAAGGGATAGGGGTAAATCTGACGACGACACAAAGTCGTGACTATAGTCTTGATGTTCAAGCCGGTAACTTTAAGTTACTGGTTGATGGTAGCGAACAACTCAATAGTAGCTTGGTTGACTACACGGGCGCTTTTGTAGTTTTTCCTAATCCTCGGTCAATTTACAACACTCCAAACGCTTTGTTTTTTGGGGATGACACGACTCAGGCCAACTCCGAGTTTTCTCTTTCGGGAATTACCTTGGAAGCCAAAAGTACGACTGAACCATCAACCATGTCGGGAATATTTATAGCAGTAGGATTGGCCGTTTTTTTGAATCAGAAGAAAAAGAAATATTTGTAATATGATCATTTTTAGGCTTAAATCCTTGAATTAACTTGATCAAAATCCTACCCTTCTCAGTTTAATAAGAGGGGTTGGCGGAATGAATACCAAAAATTTCATTAACGGTTAAATTAAGCTCCGGAAAAGCTAAAATAGATAGGGTTTGACCTAAATGATAACGTTGCATTTGATCATAACTTTCATTATTAGCATAACGATAGATTTCTATACATTCATTATTAATATCAATTAACCATGTTTCCATTATTTTCGCTTCAGAATATAGGGGAATTTTGACAGTGCGATCGAATTTTAGGGTACTATCTGACACCTCAATAACTAATAATATATCCTCAATTTCAGGTCTTTTATTCTCATAATCATCAGCAGAAGGTTTTAATAAAACTAGATCAGGTTCTGGTTCAGATTGATCATGTAATAAAATAGGATTTTGTACACTTATTAACACTTTATCAGCTAATTTTTTAGACAAAATACGATTTAAACGATTAACAATTGCAATATGTTTAATTCCGACTGGTGACATAGTTATTAATTCTCCATTTATTAACTCAATTTTGTCATATTTGGTTAAAATTCCCTGTGCAATCATCTGATGATATTGATTAATATTAAACAAATATTTATTATTGACATTTACCTTACTAATTAACTCTCCTTTAATTAACTCAATTTTGTCATTTTCGGTTAAAATTGCCTGTTGAATCATTTGGTGATATTGATTAATATTAAACAAATATCTACCTTCAAAAGAAGACTTAAATAAAGTTTTTTCTAAGGGTTTTTCTTGACTTAACATAATTCATAACTCCTGATATTTAATTGTCTCAATTTTAGTAAATTTTTGATAGAATATATTAAATAAAAAGCATTATAGCATTTTCATTTAACATTTTACCTCTTTTTCTCCCTCTCCCCTTGGGATGAGGGATAAATAAAATTTAATCGGAAAAAGCATTATACTTAATATCTAAATATATTCTAATTGTTAATTATTAATTGTTAGAAACCCATTCGATTACTTGCTTTCCTAACGAAACATTATTTAAACGGTCAACTTCCCGAATACCAGTTGGTGAAG
Organism: Synechococcales cyanobacterium S06; assembly: GCA_011391125.1. Taxonomy (GTDB): domain Bacteria; phylum Cyanobacteriota; class Cyanobacteriia; order Cyanobacteriales; family JAABRE01; genus JAABRE01. The sequence goes on along the minus strand of JAABRE010000051.1, from coordinate 14,737 downwards.
TAACATTAACTTCGGTTAAATAACCACCAATCACATCTAATCCTACAAAATATAAGCCATTTTCTACTAATTTTGGTGCTACTGCTGCACAAATTTCCTGCTCTCTTTTCGTAATTTCTACTTTCTCGACTCTACCGCCAACTGCCATATTGCCCCGAAATTCTTTACCCGTGGGAACACGATTGATCGCTCCAATTGCGACACCATTTAACAGTATAATGCGTTTATCGCCCTCTTTAGCGGCAGGTAAATACTCCTGTACCATCACTGGTTCTTGACCTTGTTTAGTGCTAATTTCGATTAAGGAATTGAAATTGCGATCGCCCTCTTGCAAAAACAAAATTCCCTCCCCAGCTTTTCCACCCAAAGGTTTAATAACTCCGGCTTTTTTATCGTCAATAAACTCACGAATTACATCCTTACTTTGGGTGACAATAGTATCAGGAATTACCGATAAAAATTGCAGGGCATACATTTTTTCATTCGCACTTCTAATTCCGTGGGGATTATTAACAACCAAAGTATTTTTAGGTACTAAATCTAAAATATAAGTAGCATAAAGATAGGGTACAGTAACCGGTGGATCTTTACGCATAAAAACCGCATTCATCGCTCCTAAATTAGTTAAAATAGGTTGAGAAATAAGCTGAAACCAATGTTCTTCAGCAACCCATAAACCGTTAATTAATTTAACAGGTTCAAACTCCACTTTTTGCAACAAAGCGTGAGCTTCTCCTTGAATAACACTGAGTTGATGAACTTCCGTAATATACACATCATAGCCTAAAATATGGGCTGCCTCCATCATCGCTACTGTGCTATCATGGGTAGGATCTAAACTCTTAATGGGATCAATAATAAAAGCTAATTTCATGGGGAATTAATGGGTAAAATTTTTCGAGATTCTGGTAAGGTAAGCAAACAATTAGATAACAAGAATTCTCATTAATAATTAATAGTTTGCCCACCCTACATTCAAGGATTAATTATTATAATTAAGCAGAAATATTGCCTAATAACTTATCAAGTTGGCCGCTTCTTTCGAGGGCATGAATATCATCGCAACCACCAATATGTTCATCATTAATAAATATTTGGGGTACACTGCTACGACCATTTGCTCTTTCTGACATCTTGTCCCTTGCGTCTTCGTCCCCGTCAATACAATATTCGGTAAAATTAACCCCTTTTTTATTCAGTAAACCCTTGGCGCGAATGCAAAAAGGGCACATACTCCAAGTATAAATTTCGACTTTTGCTGCCATAATTTCAAAAAATGTTAAGAAATGTATCAATTATTGTAGCGCTTTTGCGAACAGTTGCCAGTTTTTAGTTTCCTAAAATAGTCAATAGACTTCTTACCGAAATCTATTGACTCTATTCTCATTTACAGGTTAGCTCGATACCCGTTTGAATTGAAGTACAGTAAGGATTTTTTAAATCTTGACTTCTAATATTCTCAGTAGTTTGAGTTTGTTGCTTCCACAGGTCTTGGTGGATGGTGGTGAACAATCGAGCATCGCGAAGAATTTGATTTTCTGGATAGGAGCCTTCGGGGAAAGCAGCCCAACCAAAAAAGTCGTTTAAAGCTCCTCCCATGGTGGAAATGCCATAAATATCATCAGAATTTTGATAAAATGCCTTCTCAATCACTTGATTAATCGTTAAGGGTAATTCTGGTTGCATAGTTGAGTTTTCTTTTTCTGGCCCAGCTTGACCAGGTAAACTAATTAACACGGTGGAGAGTGCCGTTATGAGGCCGATAGTGATTAAATTAATATTTTTCATGGTTTTTTCTTGCTTAATTGTTAGTAAGATAGGAATTTGCTAAGAACAATTTTAACTCTATTCCATAATTATGAACCAGAATACTGATAATTTAGTAGCGACAACGGATTTAACTTCATTACGGTCCATTTTACTTAAGTTATTTATTGATTTAGCCTATCAAGAGGGCGATTTTACCCTTTCTTCAGGACAAAAAAGCACTTACTATATTAATGGTAAACAGGTAACTTTAAATGCTCAGGGTGCTTTGGCCATCGGTCGTTTAATCTTGGCCATGTTACCCGAAGATACCTCCGCAGTAGCCGGTTTAACCTTGGGTGCTGACCCCATTGTCAGTGCGGTGAGTGTGGTTTCTGCTTATGAAAATCGGCCGATTCCAGCTTTAATTATTCGTAAACAAGCTAAAGGCCATGGTACTCAAGCTTACATCGAAGGACCAACTTTGCCAACGGGTGCGAAAGTTGTCGTTTTAGAAGATGTGGTAACGACGGGCAATTCGGCCTTGCAGGCGGTAGAACGTTTACAAGCTGCGGGTTATACTGTTAAGGATGTCATTTCCTTGGTTGATCGTCAACAGGGGGGCGCAGAATTATATGGTAATGCTGGCCTTAATTTTCAAGCGATTTTTTCTATTACTGATTTTCAAGAAGCAAAAAGGAATCAGTGACAATTAACAATTAACAATTAACAAAAATTAATTATTAATTGTTAATTTTTAACTATTCTTTTAGTAACCAAAAACCGGCAAAAGATTCTGATTCGGAGTTAGATTGAATTGCTAAAAAATGTACGCCATTGGCCTTAATTTTTGCTTGTTCAAAACTTTTCGCTTCTGCGATGGTTTTTTGATTGGTAAGGTTTGCTAAAAACCAACTATCGCTAACTCCCGTTTCCAAAATTATCTTGGCCAGTGGGTTTTCTTCTAAGTGTAAACAACCCATTTCTAAACCTGACATCCAACCAGCTAAAGGTAAGGCACGAGGAGAATAGATGATCAAACCTGGTATCATTGTTTCAGGAGTCAAACCCAGCGGGGACAGGGGGAAAGCTTCACCAAATCCGATGTCCCATTCTTCTATATCCGCAAAGGCAGAAGTTTCTAGGGTTACAAAGGCCCATTTATCACCCTTGTCTCCTCTGACAGCATCTGGTAAAGCGATGGCGTTTAAGGCTGGGTATTGAATGGAAGCGGAATTAACGGCTTTTTCGTCGTATCCGGGCTGATTCGGGTAAAATGTTTGGATTCGCTCCTCTAACCATTGATTTAAAGTGTGGGTGCGACGGGAAGGAAAAGCCGGAATTCCCGCATCTTCACAAGCTTTTGTGATCATGTTATTCATTTGACGGCGAAAAAAACGAATTTTTTGCGGGGTTTGTCCTGATTCTTGGATCGCTTTTTCAATTGTTTCCTTTAAAAAAATTGAATTAACAGTTGTATTGGGACAAAATTGAGCATATTTAAAAAGTTTGTCAGAAGTTTGCTGGACATTTAAAGGAGTTTCACAAATTAAAACTTCCCATAATTTCTTATTATTTTCATCTAAAATTGGACTCGAATAAAAATCTAATTCCCAAATTGTTTGCATAAATCACTATGATTAAAGTTTTGTTTCAATTATACCTAATTAGGTGCAAATATACCTAATTATTTTAATTGAAAAATTAACTCTTTTTGAGGCGATTTGATTATGCCTATAACATCAATTAGGAGAGTAGCTAAAAAGTAATCCTCCATCGCTATGATATACCTCTAGGGGCAATTGATGTTTGTTACTTACAACTTCTAGGGCTTTTTGAACGCTGCTGATATGTTGCATTAAATCTCCTTGTACTTGATTTGAGATGGCGATTCTTAAAACTTTTTGTAAATATTCCTGGTTTAAATATACTTTAATTAGGTTATCTTTTCCTAATGTATAGGTACAAATTTTTTCTTGATTTAAGCAAATTTTATCTAAATCTTGATTCGCTTTTTGTCTAATTTGAGTGAATTTTAATTGTTGTTCTGCTTGAGTTAAAAATGTTTGATAATCTTTGCTTAAAGTTTGTGATTGTTCAAATTGAGAGGTATTTGGGTTTATTTTTGAGAGAATATTCAGGGCATTTTTCCAATGTTCAATTGCTAAGGTATATTGTTGTTCCTGTTCTGATTTTCTCGCTTTTAGAGCCGTATTAATGGCATATTGAGAGGTTTTATAGGCGGTTTCTTCCTGTTTTAATTTATCTTGTGCTTCTTTGATTATCGGTTGATATTCTGTTAATAATTGTTGGGTTTGTTGATAGGCAATATTTTCGGGTGTAATCGCTTTTAATCTATTTGTTACTAATGACCAAGTTAGATTGACTAATTGCCATTCTTTGAGGGAGTAAGCTTGCTGTTGCCGTAGCACTGAAATTTGAGCCATTTCCACTGCTGTTAAAACATTATTTTCGGCGCTTTTTTCCAGATTATAAAGATTAGTTAATTCGGTTAATTTTTGCTCATATATTATTAAAGTTTCTTGGGATATGGCATAAAATTCACTGGAATTAGAGACTTTTCTTAAATTATTAATTACTTGAGCTAACTTTTGTAGATATTGTTCCCATTCTGCCGTTGTTTTAAGTTGTTGAAACTCAATTAAGGTTTGATTTGCGATTTTAATATCTTCTAAAAATTCTTGTAAATTGTGCAGTTTCTTTTCATAATCATTAGTTAATTTTTTTGCTTCTGAATATGAGGAAGAAAACCAAGGAATAGATTGTAAATTTTCTAAAGATGCTTTTAATTTAAGTTCAGCTTTTAATAAATCTTCTTCCTTAATTAATTCTTGGGATTCCCTCGCTAATTCTTGGGCATTGGTTATATTTTCACACTTGCCAATGACACAGGGTTGAATACTCAGATAAATTAAAGTTAAAGTGAACAAACTACTGCCAAAAAGTAGGAGTAAAAAAGTATTTTTTGAGTTAAATTTTTTACCTTTTTTAGATTTTTTTTGCTTGGTTTTATGGCGAGATAAAACAGTAAAATTATCCACCACATAAGGTGATTCACCATAAATAGCTAAACACAGCTTAAACTGCTGATTTTTGCCAAAGGATTTCTGTTTTAATAACTTTTTAACTAGGGAAAATATTTGCTCAAAAAAAGAACTAACTGGAGGTGAATGTTGTAAAAGAATTGTGATCTTATCTTTCTCCTTAATACAATTAACAATCAAGGAAGTAATATCCAAATATTCCTCAGCTAATCTTTTAGTTAAAAAGACTTCCAATTCTTTTAAATTCAATGATTCTTGAGTAGTTTTCATCTCTAATAATAAACATAATTTAACTGATCATTAACAATTATTGTAGCAATCAAAAGTTATTTTAGTAGCAAAAATTATTAAATGAATAGCCTCCTAATACTTTATTTTACTCTCATAATGAGCTTTTCTTACCATCTTTGTACTTTTGTCTGTTCTCTTCAAACCAAATAAGAAAATTAAAAGACATAACCGCTATCAGCTATAATGTCTTTTATTGTTTTAAAAAAAATAATTAATTACGAGCAAAATTTTGCAATTACAAAAAAGATGGACTTATTAGAATATCAAGCTAAAAAATTATTTAATCAAGTCGGTATTCCTGTATTACCTTCACAACCGATTCACGACCCGCGAGAATTGAAAGGTTTACAAATTCCTTATCCTGTTGTATTAAAATCTCAAGTTAGCGTGGGCGGAAGGGGAAGAGCAGGAGGAATTCGATTTGTCGAAAACACCATTGATGCGATCGCCGCTGCGAGAACTATTTTTAATTTGCCGATTTTAAACCAATATCCAGAGGTCATTTTAGCGGAAGCTCGTTATAACCCAGTGGAGGAATTTTTTCTCGCTATTGTGTTAGATTATCAGTTACAAAAACCAGTATTATTAGGTTCAATTACCGGTGGAATTGATGTCGAAAAACTATTAGCAAATTTACAAAAAGTGGTGATAGAAGATGAATTTTCACCTTTTTATGCTCGTCGATTAGTAACAAAAATGGGGCTAAAAGGTAAGCTGATTCAATCCGTAAGTGAAATTGTGGAAAAGATGTATTATCTTTTTCTGAGAAAGGATTTAGATTTAATTGAAATTAATCCTTTAGGAGTAAATTCTCAGGGAGAATTAATGGCTTTAGATGGCAAGATTTCTATTAATAATCATGCACTTCCTCGACACGGTGATATTTTGTCTTTAATTGCTTTGGATAAGGTCAAAACGACAGAGGACACCGTCATTAATGAGCTGGGAAAAAAGATAAATTGGCTCGATAGTTTCAATCAAAAGGGTAATATTGCTCTAATTTCTAATAATTTAAACTTGGCCTTAATTAACTGGGATTTAATTAGTCAAGCTAAGGGAAAAATTGCTGGTTGTTCAATAATTTGGCAAGAATATCAAGGAAGAGCTTTACCTAATACTGATTCGATAAATGAACTAGAATTAGCGCTCAATTATCTTAAGGAAATGCCGGGTATTGAAGTAATTTTAATAAATTTAATAACTGATGCCAAAACTATTGAGCTGATGGCGGAAAAACTGGCTAATTATTTTCAACTAATGGCTCAACAAATAGCGATTGAAAAAGGAACAGATAGGGTAGAAAGACCCACCGGTGCTGCTTCTCGTAATCGCCGAAAAACCAATAGCAAATCAAGCTCTATTACCGTAAAACAGGATACAGAATTGCAAATTGTTCTCCGTTTAGTCGGAGAAAAAACTGAGGCAACTAAAGCTCTTCTTGATCAGTTACCTTTTTATTGGACAGAGCAGTTAGAAAATGCAATTAATGAAACTATTACCTTAGCGAATTAAGAGGAAAACAATGAAAGAATCCACGGTAATCATACAAGGTATTACTAATCCCTTAGCTTTATATTATGCAGAAAAAATGAAAAAAACTGGCACTAATTTAGTAGCTGGTATTGCCCCTGGAGAGGAAATTGCGGCGGTGGCAGGTATTCCTATCTTCGACTTAGTTGAAGATGTTGTTTTAAAAATTGGAAAAATAGACACCAGTTTAATATTTGTACCACCTTATCAAGTATTAGATGCAGGGTTAGAGGCGATCGCTTCTGGAATTAAACAAATAATAATTATTACGCCTCAAATTCCTCCCTTAGATATGGTGCGTTTAAAGCAAAAAGCTGCGGCAACAAATACCGTAATTATTGGACCTGGAAGTAGTGGGATAATTATTCCAGAAAAATTATGTTTAGGGATATTAGATCAAGAATTTTATGCTCCCGGAAATGTGGGTATCATTAGCACGACAGATTATCTTAGTTATGAGATTAGTTTAGCTCTTAAAAAAGCTGAATTAGGAGAATCAATTGTTGTTAGTTTGGGTAAAGATGATATTACTGGTTCATCTTGGCAATATTGGCTACAATATTTACAAGAAGATGAAAACACGAAAATAATTGTCATGACAGCTCCTTTAAATGTAATTTATGAAGAAAATTTGGCGGAATATATTACTAATTCTCTTTCTAAACCAGTAATTGCTTATTTCCTTGGTTTGCAAGCACCTTTAGAAAAAAACTTTAAAGATGCTGCGACAATTATTGCCAATCAATTATCCTATTCTGTACCTAGTGATAGTCGTTATCACCTACTTTTAGATACTTTTAAACAAGCCAAAATTCCCCTAGCTAAAAACCCCAGTGAAATCTCAGATTTAGTGTTAAAAATTATGAAAAGTTAAGTAACAATTGATAATTATTAGGGATTACTTTTTACTTGACTTCCATGGCTACGAGGATCACTAGGACTACTCACGGGAGCAGTAAAAGCGGAAACTTGACCTGTAGAATAGGTGTAAGGCAAAGTTTGATTGGCTATTAAGGCTTCTAAATCGGCGGTCAAAACACTCTTGGGCTGTTCGCCAATAGTTTCGGCGATCGCCTCCCCAAGCTGATTTAGAAAAACAAAATGCGGGATACCATCAACACGATAGCGCAAAATTTCGGGTAACCATTTATTGTTATCGACATTTAACATGACAAAATTGACATTCTGGCCGTATTTTTGTTTTAAGTCACTTAAATCTTTAGCCATAGCTTGGCAACTGGTACACCAATTAGCATAAAATTCAATTAAAGTGGCTTTATTGTTAGTTATTGCGACTTCTAAAGGGGTAGAATTGGTCGCTTGATTATCTAAAGTAGCCGAATCAGATTTAGTTTGTAATCCCAAAAAAATAGCTAAACTAAGGGCAATGGCCACCAAAGCAAGAACCACATTTTTTAACTTGTTAGTAGGAGCAAGATTGTCTGTCATTTTCCCTCAAATGGTAAATAAATTAACTTATATTTTACTAAATTATATGAAAAAAAGAGTAACTTTAATATTTCCCAAAAATGTAGTACAAATGCCCTTAACTTATCGATTAGCGAAAGATTTTAACATTGCAGCTAATATAATTAGAGCGCAAATTGCACCGAATCAAGTTGGTACAGTGGTATTAGAATTATCAGGAGATATAGACGAATTAGAAGCAGCTTTAGAATGGATGAAAGCCCATAATATAAAAGTATCTTCAGATCGTAGAGAAATATTAATTGATGATCAAAGTTGTGTGGATTGTGGTTTATGTACAGGAGTATGTCCCACACAAGCATTAACCTTACATCCAGAAACATTTAAACTGCATTTTTCTCGAACTCGTTGTGTCGTTTGTGAACAATGTATTCCCACTTGTCCACTACAAGCTATTTCTACAAATTTGTAATTAGTAATTAGTTATTTAGAGGGTGAATTAAGGAGAGAAAACTTATTTTTGACGCTGTTTTTTCTCGGATTTAAGTAATGGTGTATTTAAGCTTTCATACAGATTAAACAAATATTCAATGCGATTTAATTCGTTAACAAATGGTTGCGATCTATAGCATAAATCTACTGATTTGTCAAGGTTTCGATGTACCTTGACTAAATCAGGTGGCATAGTTAAGGGGTCATATAATTCCGCTAAATTACTATCAGGATATTTGCTCCTTGTATCGAGAACAATTTGCGCGCAATTCTCTACCTTTTCTTTTTGTTTATCAGTAATATTCTCTGGAAAGGGATAATTATTATAAACAATTGTATTGGAATAACGAAAACGACTTTCTAATCTTCCACAGACATATTTAACCCATGTCATGTGCATTTGGGAAGTTAAAATACCAAATAAATAAAGGGTAGCATTCGGAATACAACTACAGCTATTACCAACAATCTGGTTTTTGTCTAATAAATCTATCGGTATATACTTTCTATTTTCAGAAGTTAGAAGGGGAAAAATAATGTAATCGCTATTCGGTTGTCTATTTTCTCCGAAAAGAGTAGGAAAATTAGCTAATTTTTGAGTTGATTCTCGTTTACTTTCAAGGCGTAAATTTTTAACATTTTCCACTCTTTGACTAATATTTTTTAATTTTTTTAATTCGTGGGGTTGAATATCAATTAACCAGAGACAGTAACGTTTTTCATTATTAAGAAATTCCTTGGCACTTAAAAACTTTTTGAAAAATTTTTCTGCTTCTGGTTCATGTTTTAAAAACTCGTCTTTTTCTGCTTCAGTAAAAAGAAAATTGCCGCCATCATTTGGCATACTCCCGAAAATAATATTAGGTACATTAGAAAGGGGTTTATTGCGTTTTAAAATTACTAAATCATTACCTTCTGTTACATAGGAATTAATGTTAGTTACTTTCCTTTCTGTGGCTTCACCTTTAATATCAATATAATCAAAAAGACGTTTATTTTCTATATTTTGTAACCCAAAACCAATTATTACACAATGGACAGCTGCGTTACCTTTTGCTTCATTTGACCAGCTAAATGTACGATGGGCAAAATGTATTTTAACGTGATATTTTGTGTATAATTCCTGCCATAAAATCCCCACTTGTTCCCCTTGAGAAATGGAATTTGTACTGACAAAAGCACAGCGAATATTAGTATTTTGGATAAATTGAGCAGCTTTAATATACCAGGCCGTTACATAATCTAAAACTCCCGCATTTTTCACCCCAGAAAATACCAATTCCATGTCTTTTTTCTGCTGTAAATTTTGCATTTGTTTACCCACAAAAGGCGGATTTCCGAATATGAAATTAACCCTCCCAACCCCTCTTACTAAGGGGGGGTTAGGGGGAGTTAGGAGGGCATCTACCCAATCAATCCGTAAAGCATTTCCATGGATAATTTGAGCCGCTTTTTTCAGGGGTAATCTGACAAAATATTGGCCAAATTGCTGACTAACTTTAAGGTTCATTTGGTGGTCAATTAACCACATAGCAACTTCCGCAATTCTCACCGCAAATTCATCGCATTCTATCCCGAAAAATTGATCCACATCAACCTTAATAATCGAGCTAATATCTGTTACTAATTGACCATTTTTATTTAGTTCTAATAAAATCAAGATTTCTAAATCTCGTAATTCCCGATAGGTGATAATTAGGAAGTTACCACAACCACAAGCAGGATCAAGAAACTGTAAATTAGCTACTTTTAGATGCAATTGTTCAAGTTTATTTCGATCGCCCTTTGCTTTTTCAAATTCCACATATAAATCGTCTAAAAATAGGGGTTTAATTACTTTTTGAATGTTCTTTTCAGATGTATAATGGGCACCAAAATTACGCCTTTGGTTGGGATTCATCACCGCTTGAAACATTGAGCCAAAAATCGCTGGTGAAATTTTACCCCAATCTAAAGCGCAGGCCTGTAATAACATAGACCGCATTTTGCTGTCAAATTGGGCAATAGCGAGAGTTTCCTCGAATAATTTGCCGTTAACATAGGGAAACTGCGCTAAATTCTCATCTAAATTGCTTAAACGCTTATTTTTGGGTGTATTTAACACCTGAAAAATTGAGCTAAGGTGCATTGCTAAATCACTACCATCTGGCTTGCTGTGTAAATCTAGGTATTCCCAGAAAATGCCCTTGTCAAAAATCCCAGTATCGTCAGCAAATAAACAAAATAACAACCTGACGAGGTAAACCTCTAAATTGTGACCGGTGTAGCCAACTTCTTCGAGGCGATCGTGAAGCTTGCCCATCAGTTCAGCAGCCTGAATATTGACGGGATCAGAATCTTTGTAGGTGCGTTTTTCATATCCCGCCATAAAACCGAATAAATGGACATAATTAACTAAATTTTTCAGTTCAAATTCCGTGGTTTCTTCGGTGTCTAAATCGTAGAGTTTAAACCGCGCAAAATCCGAAACTAAAATATATTTAGGTAACTCGTGTTCCTTTAATCCGGGGAAATAATCGATCGCCTGTTGAAAAGCTTTATCTAAATTTTTTCCCTTCGATTTATGTTCGACTAAAATTACTCCTTTCCAAAGTAAATCAATGAAACCAGTTTTGTTATCTCCTTTTTTTACTGGTTTTTCAAAAGTTGCCACTCGTCGGCGAAAAATACCAAAAACATTAAAAAAACTATCCCAAAAAGATTTGGCTTCGGCATTTTCTGAGGTTTCTTGTTGCCATTCTTGGGAAAAAATAAGTGCGCGCGATTTAATTTCATTCCAACTTAAAGGCATAATTAAAATTAATAATTTACAATTTTGTAGGGTGGGTTAGCAGCGAGACTAATTGCGAGGAAAAACTAATAACTTTTAATTCGCAGCGTAACCCACCATCTTAAAAGTAGTCTCCAAATTATACATTTTACGTCAAAAAGTCGGAATAGCCAGGGCTTTTTTCAATTAACAAATTAATAATTAATAATTAATAATTAATTATTAATTATTAATAAGGTGGGCAGTGCAACGGCCGACAATTAGTTTACAATTAAAGCGATAATTTGCTGACAATTTTCAGCGATAATTGTGGTTAATTGATGGCTAATGGGGAGAGAATCTAAGACAATTCCAGCACATAATAACATCATGTAAAGAATGGAGTATTTAAACACCGATTTAGCGACTTCTTTGTCAGAAGAATTGTGTTTTAATTGCCATGCTTTTTGGATAAAAATAGCACCTAAAAAGAAGGCGATCGCCCCATAAATTGCGCCACTAGCAGCAAAAGGATAAACCAATAAAAAGCTAAAAGGAACCACGATCAAAGTATAAATCCAAATTTGATCGCCAGTATATTCATCACCTTCCACAACTGGCAACATAGGTACATCAACCTCCGCATAATCATCCTTGATCATTAATGCCAAAGCCCAAAAATGGGGGGGAGTCCAGAGGAAAATGATCATAAATAAAATTATTGCCGGCCAACCGATGGAATCCGTACAAGCAGCCCAACCCACCAAGGGGGGAATCGCACCAGCTGCTCCTCCGATGACGATATTTTGGGTGGTATGTCTTTTTAACCAATGAGTATAAACCAACATATAGAAGACAATACCCAACATCGCCAAAAGAGCCGACAGAAGATTAGCAAAAAAAGTTAGCAGAGAAAAAGATGAAATAGCGAGAATAATAGCAAAAATTAGAGCATGACGGGGTTTAACCCTACCTGAAGGAATGGGACGTTTGCGAGTCCTAGTCATCGTATAATCAATATCCTGATCATAGATACAATTGAGGGTTTGTGCAGAAGCTGCAGCCAACGTACCACCCAAAAGAGTAACAATCAAAAGGAAAGGATCGACTTCCCCAGCTGAAGCCATCCACATAGAAGCAGCAGTAGTAATCAATAAAAGAGGAATAATACGCGGCTTCGTCAACTGATAATAGCTTTGGATAACCTGTAAAAAATTCTCATGTTGGACAGAAAAAGAAGTCCCAGTCATTATGTTTCACCTAAAAATAAACGAATAAACAGACAACCAGCATTCATCTTTGCGTGAGCAAAAAACCAAAGACCATGACACAAACAGAAAACCCCTTTTGCGTCTTTGCGTCTTTGCGTGAGAATATCAACCTTGTACTTGATCTCTAATTGCAAAAACCGTAAAAGCGACCAAAACACCGCATAAAGTTGCCCCCATGGTGTGATGAGTCACGGTCAGTGGTTCAACTTGCAAATGAAGTTTAAAAGTAGCAATACCTAGAATTATTTGTACTATAACCAAAATACCCGCTGCGTGGGATAATTTCCGTAAAGCAGGATGCAGTGCAGGGGTACGCATTGCCAAGTAAACTAGAATTAAAGTGGCGATGGTAGCGGGAAAAACGCCAATTATATGGCTATTCATGACCGTGCATAATTGATTGCTACCAAAACATTGGTGTAAAGCCCATTGTGAACCGACTAAACCGCCAAGGAGACATTGCAGGTAGATTAACACCGTCGCGGTTAATCCAAACCATTTTAAGTTACCCACTGTAGCGGTACTTTGATAGGGACTGAGACTGACACCGATGGTAATCAGGGTACAAAAAAATAACAGCGCTGTCCCAAAATGAGCGGTGACTATATCAAAACGCAAGAGTTGAATTACTGTTAAACCGCCTAAAATACCCTGAAAAACGATTAAAAAGAGGGCAAAACTGGCAGCCAAAGGTAGCCATTTTGGTAAATTCTTCCTCCACCACCAGGTTAAACCCGTCAGGGCGATCGCACTTACGCCGATTAAAGCAGCATCTAAACGGTGAAACCACTCTAAAAATACCTGTAAATTCATTTGTTGGGAGGGTACTAATTGACCGTAACATAGGGGCCAATCGGGACAAGCTAAACCCGCATTCATCACCCGTGTTGCGCTACCGATCGCCATTAATAAGAGAGTGGCGATCGCCATTTTCCAGACGAGACGGCGAACCCATTTTTGGTGGTCAAACGGTGAGGTATGGTTAATATTTCCTTGAAACACTGATTCGGTCATAGAAAGTCCTTATTGTAAGTACATAAATAATGAGTAAGCACTCATGGTTTAAAGGTTAGCTTTTTTATTTAAAAGAATATGTATAACAATGTAATTATCTTTTCTTGAAGTTTCCAGTCTCTTAAAGATTCTTAATATTTGTAGCGAAAAAACTTAATAAAAATTTAATAAAAGTTGAAGCTAAAAAAATGATTAGCAGAAGAAGTCTAATATTCCTTAGATCAAACTACCAGCTTTAAGTTGCATGAGAAATCAAAATAATTAGAGCTGTTACTAATAACTAATAATTAATCACCTTCCTATTAAAGTGGATTAATTATTAGTTTTCCAAAGGGGTAATAGACAAACGAAAACCCAACCCATGTAAAATAGCTAGTAAAGTATCTAATCTGGGATTTCCGTCACTAGAAAGAGCTTTATAAAGACTTTGACGATTAAGGTTAGTTTCTTCTGCCAATTTTCCTATACCGCCCATTGCTTTAGCCACATCACGAATGGCTAACAAAAAGGCTTCAGTATCATGATCATTTTCATAATCTTCTAAAGCTAGTTGTAAATAGGCCCTTGCTTCTGATGGTGATGCTAATTTTTCTAAATGCCAATCTTCAAATTGAGTATAAGGTTTCATTTGTTTCTTTCCTGATAATCTTGCCAATAAACTTTTGCTTGATTTATATCCTTTTGTTGAGTAGATTTATCTCCTCCGCACAAAAGTAGCACAATAACATTGCTTTCTTTGGCATAATAAACCCGATAACCTTTGCCAAAAAAAAATCGTAATTCAAAAACTCCATCTCCCACAGATTTATAGTAATTCCAAATAAGAACCGAACACTAAGAAATACAATAATCAGAAATAATTTTATCTAAAGAAGTCCCGACCGGTGCATACATTCTTGCTCTTTTTAAAGCACTAAAATCATGTTCAATATCATTCAAATCAGGGGAATAAGTCGGTAAAAATATAACTTCATGTTCTGTAGTTTCTACTAATTGTTTAATCTTATTTTTTCTATGAATGGGTGCATTGTCCATAATTAAAATGGAGGGTCTCTCTAAGCTTGGTAATAAATAAAGTTTTAACCACCTTTCAAAAGTTTCAGCATTGAGAGTTCCTTGAAAAATCATTGGTGCAATAAAATCTTTTTTTC
>JAABRE010000050.1 GCA_011391125.1 Synechococcales cyanobacterium S06 | reverse complement strand
TGGGGATTGATGTTTCCTGTCTCTCTTTTTTGTTTGACCAGCTTCTGTACCGTGTTTTGGCTCACCCTGAAGCGTTCGGCTACCTTTCTAATAGAGGTGTTGCCTTCGAAGTAGGTGCTAACAATTTTTTCTCGAATATCTTTGGATAAAGGGCGCATTTGAACCTCTCAAAAGTTTTCTCTATTGTCCCATACTGTCTTGCATTACGCTGTAAGGAACTAAACTTGTTTGACCACTGGTGTCTGTTTTCTCAATAAAATTAAATCTTTTTTGGTGATTCATGTTTTATTTTTCTGCTTTTTGACTATGTTCTTGTAACATTTGAGTTAAAGTTTTTTCGGCGGAAAAAGCGTTATATGGAGACCAGATTTCGTAACTTTTGTTAGGTTCAATCTGAGCTATATTTTCTTGTGCTAATTCAGAGGCTAAAAACTGAATAGCTTTAAGTTTTTCTTGAGAGGATAATTGTTTTAAAGAGGGAATTATTTCGGTTAATGTCATATTTATGAACTCAAAAAAATTATTTATATTATAGCTAACTACTTTACTTTACTGTAGGGTGCGTCACATTGACAGAATAAAAATGAAATCAATAAACTATCGCTACGATCGATCGAACCTCCCACATTCCACAAAACTCGATCGCCAAGGGCGGCGCTGAGCAATCGAACTCTTTTTCTGATAACATTAATATATAAGAATTTTTTTATCAAAAAGCAATGACTTTAAATCAATTATTAGAAATTCAAAAAATTATTCATTCAGATCCTCAAATTATGAGCGGTGAACCTGTTTTTGTGGGTAGTCGTGTACCTTTACAAACATTATTTGACTATCTGGAGGAGGAAGGAGGGTTAACGGAATTTATCAATGATTTTCCCTATCTCAAAACTCAAACAATGAAGGTTTTAGAAAATGTAGCTAGGTTGATGATAGATCAACAACGTTGCGCCTAATGATCATATTACTAGACGAAAATCTTTTAAGTAAAAAACTCAAACAACCTTTTTTGACTAAGGGTTATCAAGTTTATAACGTTAATGATATGGGATGGCGTGGCTTAAAAGATAGAGAAATTGTCGAAAGAGCAGAAAATCATCCTTTTGAGGTTTTTATCACCGCCGACAAAAACCTACCATATCAGCAAAATTTAAGCAATAGTATTTTAAAAGTTGTTATTTTGAACACTCGTAGCACGAACCCTAATTATCTATTACCTTTAATGATTAAAGTTAGCGAATTACTGCCTTCTTTATCTAGGGGAATTGTTTTTATTGATGATGAGGGAAATTTCACTAAGAATTAGGAATAAATAAGCTCGATCGCATCTCCCACATTCCACAAAGCGCGATCGCATCTCCTAAAAAATGTAGGTTGGGTTAAATGAAATGCAACCCAACAAATCGATTGCCAAGGGAGGCGTTGAGCGATTGAATCAAGATAAATGTTGGGTTTTGTGTATTACCAATCGATGGACTAAAATTATTGCTACAAACTATTTCTTGCTGACTATATTAACCTAAAATCTTCTGTTTATATTCCCTTGCTAATTCTGCATATTCGCAATTAGGATCAATCTCCAAGACTGTTTCAAAGCATTTTAGGGCATCCCCATATCGTCCTAAATCAACTAATAGCTCACCCCGAAATAGCCATGCACGAGCATAACTTGGTGCAATTTCAGTTGCTTTTATAAAAGACTTTAGAGCCTCAGTAACTATTCGCAGTTGATTTTCTTCGTTAAATTCTGCTAGTTTGTACAAAGAACATCCTCGATTAAACCAAACATTAGCTTGATTAGGATCAATTTCAATAGCTTTGTCGTAACAGTTCAGTGACTCTTTATATCTTTCCATTCTTCCCAAAGCATTTCCTTTATTGCTCCAAGCCCTGTCATAATCGGGGTTAATTTCAATACTTTTATCGTAGGCAAGAAGGGATTCGTTCTTTTTTCCGAGAGTTTGGAGAACATCCCCTCGATCGCACCATGCTTCGTAGTGATTCGGATCAATCTCAATCACTTGATCATAAGCCTCTAAAGCCTCTTCATTTTTATTAGAGTCTTCCAGCAATCTACCTAAAAAGTGCCAAGCATCAACATATTCGGGAACAATTTCTAGTGTCGCTTTCATAGATAAAATTGCGTCTTCAGTCTGATTCAGAGCCGATAAAACACGACCTTTATTGTACCAAGCATCCGCATATTCAGGATTAATATCAATCGCCTTCTGTGAATCGTCCAAAGCTTTCTCATAGTTATCAGTCATTCTAAAATAGCAACCTCGGCAATGCCATACTTCAGCATCATCTGGATCACATTCGATCGCCCGATTAAAAGAAGTAAGAGCTTTCTCATTTTGGTCTAAATATGTTAAAACCATTCCTCTCTCTTTCCATGCTTCAGCATTATTGGGTTCGACATCAATAGCTCGATCTAGTAACTTAAGAGCTTCTTCGTACTTTTTACCGTCTCTTAAGATAAAAGCCTTGAATATTAAAGACTTAACGTGTCTGGGATCAAGTTCTAAAACTTTATTAAAAGAAAGAAGTGCTTCTTCGATTCTATCTAAAATTCCTAGTACAGTGGCACGTTCAAACCACGCATCCACATAATCAGCTTTTTGTTCTATAGCCTTATTAAAATAAATAAGAGCTTCCTCATTTTTATTTAAAAATTTTAAGCAAAATCCCCTACCATAATATTCGGAAGCTAAACTTTCTGGAAAAGATTGTTGTAACGATTGTAATTCTTGATAATGTTCGTCTTGGGGTTGGCTAAAGGAAAACGATTGAGCAAGGGACTTGATCCCATCCTCATAATAAGGAATTGCTTCTAATGCTCCGTCCGCTTCCTTTGCGATCGCCTCTAAAGTTTTAGCACGCTGAAACCAGATTCTTGCTGATAAGTTCGAGAGCCTGATCATAAATTTTCATTGCCTCATGATATTGTTGTGAATTGGTTAAATTAATCGCTTGTTGAAGTAAAGTTTCGCCTTCGGTTTCCAGTTTTTGCAATTCTTCGATCATGCGATCGCGTTTGAGGGAAGTTTCTTGATCCCCTGAATTGAAACTCAAAGCCTTCTCATAGCAGTCGAGAGCTTCCTGAAAGCGATTCCCACTGGCGAAAACATCCCCTTTACCCACCCAAGGGAGACTGGAATTAGGTTTCAATTTCAAAGTTTGGTTATAGGTGGCGATCGCCTCATCAAAGGAATTAAGTTTAGCCAGACAATTGCCCTTTTGATACCAAGCATCAACAAAATCTTCTCGATGGGCGATCGCCTGATTGTATTTGACAAGAGCTTCCCTAAAATTACCGCTTTCAAAAAGACCATTACCTTGATTAAAAAATTGATCCGCCGAAAGTTGCAATTGACGCAAAACCGAATCAATTTTTTGCTGAAGTTGAGGATTATTTGAGTTTAATTTTTGGGCTTCCTGATAACAATTAAAAGCCGTTTTAAATTGTTGTGTAATAATGAAAAGATCAGCTTTTTCAATCCAGAGAATATCTAATTCTGGTTTAAACTTAAGAGCTTGTTCATAACAAGAAATCGCCTCATCAAAACGCTTAAGATAAGTTAAAATCTTGGCTTTTTCATGATTAATTTGATATAAACTAGGTTCAATTTTTAAAGCCTGATTAAAATTAATGAGGGTCTGATCATATTCTTGCTGTTGATAAAACAAATAACCCTTCTTACACCAAGCAGAATAATTTTGAGAATCCTTTTTCAGAGCTTGATCACAAGCAAAAAAAGCTCCTTGAATATCACCTAAATTACTCAATTTTTCACCGTATTGTAACCATTGAGAAGAACCCCAAAAAATATTACGATATAAACTTACCGTTTTTTGCTGGAGAATTTGCAAATAAAGATAACAATTTTTGCCAGAAATTATCATTATTGGACATAATTTATTAACAACTTATTTTGTTATTATTCAGGTCATACAATTAAGAATTATCTATAAAATTAGATATGCCTGTAATGGGTTTAACTTTTTTTCCTAATTGCTATTGACTCATATTTTATTGTCAATTATTATTATGAGACAAATTAGAAATTTTGACTCCATAAGATTCCCAAGAGGATAATTCAGAATCTATCAAAAACAAATACTGTAATTATGTGTCGTTTTGCACTGCATCGTCTTTACTAAAAGGAAAGGGAGGGGTATAAGTGTCCCCATATGTTAATGATGTTCCAGCATAGAGAGGAATATTGGAAGTTTGAGTTTCAGGGTTATAGGAGGATTTTAATAATTCAGACTCAGTAATCGCTTGATCATACATCTCTTGGGGTACTTCTTCAAGGAAACAGAGAGTAAAAGGAACAAAATTACTAGATTTTTCAACTGTTTTGATAATCATGGGATTTCTATTTTTAGTGTTAATTTTATTTATTTAATGATTAATCGCTTTAGCAGATTTAAGCTATAAGCCTTGTCAATTTATTGCAAGGCGGTTGATGGCAAATCTGAATGATTATTGGATTATTTTTTGGCTATTCCCTTAATAATCCGAATCCATCATTTCTTCTTGCCCATTTCCCATATTTTATGGTTTTTCAACAAAAATAAATATCTCAAAGTTAATAAATTTAAAGTCTTGAATGGGAACTAACTGGGGTTTTATTTTGCTAATCAGAAAAACAATCGGGTCTCCCCCAGAAATCATTATTAAACATACGGGTATCCATACAAGAGGTGCTAAAGGTCCCCCAGTCCAATATACCAAAGAACGGAATAATAAAAGTATTGGCACAGCTATAAAATAATATATTGGCCAAATAAGTCCGAATATCCAACTATCACTATTACTACCACTATTACTTGATGCCAAAAATATAGTCATTATTGGACTAACACAAACAGCGCGCATAAAATTTAGCCATAGAGTCTCCTTCCACATAACCCTATTCCAGTTGATTGAAAAATTAGTTTTTTTTGCCATAATTACCTCTTTTTTGTTAATAATTAAAAATGTGCTTAATCAAGTGAAAAAATACCTAATTTGAGGCTTAAATTACAGTTAAAATTAATATTTATTCACCTGATTTTATGAGTAACTTATAAGTAAATTACTCATTTCTTCTGTGAGGGGAATACCCGTTTCTATTTCTAACCAAAGATATTGACCAAAGGGATTATTTTCAAGGAAAACGTATTCATTTTCAGGAGTAACAATAAAATCCATTGCTCCGTATAAAAGGTTTTGCTCTTTGATAAAATCAAGACAAAATTTTTCGATATTTAAAGAGAGTTGAAAAACCGAATGGGGATTCATTTTAGTATGTAAACGCCAATCAATTTTTGTTTCTTCATTTAATTGAGAATCGATTTTGACAGCAAATACTTTTTCTCCAATAATTGTCACCCTTAATTCAAAAGCTTTTTCCACATATTCTTGCAATTGGGTAGGAGCTAAAGCAATGTTTTTATAATATTTATAAAAATCATTTTTGCCAATTTTTCGGGAAGGAATCCCATGGCTCAGACCATTTATCATTACATTTCCTGTGTAAATAGTTTTAATTAAAACTTCTTCTCCACATTCGAGAAAAAACGCTTTTGCCTTTTCTGGATCTCTAGTGATAAGGGTTTTAGGAGTTTTAATTCCCCGTTGATTAGCAAATAAAAGTTGCTGAAATTTTACCTTAGCTCTATTACCTATAAATGGATCATTAATCCATTTTATGTTAGGCAAAGAATAGAGGATATTAATGAGAGCATTTATTTCGGAAGCGATAAATTGTTCGGATTCAGATTCAGCTTTTCGATCAGAAAAAAAGGTAAACTCTGGTTTTCTTAACCAAGCGACTTTTAAGGTTTTTAAATTTAAAATTCTGCCAAGTTCATCGGTAATTTCTCCATCCCAAAACCCTTTTTCATTTATGTAAAAATTAGTTTGGTATTTTAGTAGTAAATCTTCAGAATTTAATCTAAAAACAGACTGATTTTTTTCCTGTAATTTTCTGATAACTTCATCGGCATGAACATCTTGTTTATTAGTGAAAATTAAAATCATGTTAGATAAGAATAAATAGTGTAAGGTGCGTCACAAAAATAAAGTAGGGTTTTATTTACCTTAAAAATGTGATACACCTTAGAATAAATCAGATGTTAAAATGTAATTTATTCTAATAAAAACGATATTTAATTAATTGCATCACAGCTTAAAAATAAGACTGAAACTGATTAATTCTTGACGTAAGTATCACCACTTTTAGGTGTCATCTTGCTCAGAATCTTCGTATGGTTTTACGAGCGGGATACTTCCAGTAGTGCGATATGTGAGTGTCGTACCTGCATATACGGGAATATTGGAAGTTTTAGTTTCAGGATTATAGGAGGATTTTAATAATTCAGACTCTGTAATCGCTTGATCATACATCTCTTGGGGTACTTCTTCGAGGAAACAGAGAGTAAAAGGAACAGAATTAGCCGGTTTTTCTAATGTTTGTATTGTCATGTAACTTCTCCTATTCTTATTATTTGAGGATTTACCAATTATGAATACTTGGTTAAAATCCTCTTTAATCCTATAATTATTGTTTTGACATAGCAACCTTAAAAAACCCTGAAAAAACTTGATCTTTGTTAAAATTTATGAAGAAAAAACCTGAAAATACCTGATTTTTTCCTTTTCCAATTAAGCTATAATAACCAAAACCTTTATAATATCTAAGTTTTATGACTGTTAATAAATTTTTACAATTTGTCGATACCTTAGTTTTTACGGAGACCAATGAACATTTAAACGACTTGCAGAAAAATATTGTTCAAGGTTTATTGAATGGTGAAAGTTATAAGGAAATTGCTGAACATAAAGATTATGATGAAGGTTATATTGGCGATTTAAGTCGAAAGTTATATAAAATTTTATCTAAACATTTAAAAGAAGATATTAATAAACATAATTTTTCTTGGACTATAGAAAGAAGTGTTAATTCTCAACTTATTAATATTGTTAATGGTAATATTAGTCACTGTCCTAATAATAGTCAAGATTTTTCTCAAAATAAAAACAAAAATTTTATTAATCAATGTTATCAAAATTTAACTTTAGCACCTGAAATTATTAAATGTTGTGCTAGGGAAGGGGAATTTAATATTTTAAATAACTGGATATGTAATCAAATTAGGTTAATTTCCGTCTTAGGATTAAGTGGAATGGGGAAAAGTTATTTAGTCAAAAGGTTTATCGACTTAAATTTAGGGCAATTTGAGGTTGTTATTTGGAAAAATCTCAGGTTTTCATCTGGTTTAGATGAGGTTATTAATGAGGTTTTAAATATTAAGACATCCGATTTCTTAAAGAAATCGGATGTCTGTAAGTTTTTTGATATTTTAAAGGATAAAAAATGTTTAATTATCTTTGATAATGTGGAGGAATTATTTATAAGTGGAGAATTTGCGGGACAATTTAAACCAGAATTTTGCGAATATCAAAACTTCTTCAAAATGATGACCGAAATTGAACATCAAAGTAGTTTAATTTTAATTAGTCAGGAAAAATGCACCGAAATGAATTCTTTAGACAAGGAATTATACCCTGTAAAATGTTTAGAATTATCTGGTTTAAATAATACTGAAATACTCATAAATATGGGTTTAAAAGAAGAAGAATGCTGGTTAAATTTAGTTAATTTATATCAAGGAAACCCCGTTTATTTACAAGATATTGCTGTTTTAATTAAGGAGTTTTATGATGGTAAAGTTAGTAACTTTTTAGCAGAAAATCAGCTAATTATATCTCAAGAAGTGAGCAGGATGCTCACACTCCTATATAATCGTTTATCACCCCAAGAAAAAGAGGTAATTTGCGCTATAAATAAGTTAAATAAACCCGTTTCAAGGGAAGAATTAAGCTCATATTTAAACCTGTCATCTTTAGAGTTAATTAATAGTTTAAAATCCCTAAAATCACGGTATTTATTAACACAAATAAACGGCAATTTTGATGTTATTCCTGTATTTAAGGAATATGTGATCAATTTTTTAAATATTTAGGATTGCTAAACAATTTGTTTAGCAATTCCATTCTTCATCCCAATTTCTAAATCACAATATTTTCGTCAAAACTGTGCCAATTTCCCTCGAATAAAGGTTCAGAAGCAACAATCATGCTATCAGGATACAATAAATCATCTTTTAAATAATATAAACTAGGGACAGGTTTTCTAGTTGCATAACGGGAAACAACCCATTTTTTACCGTCACTAATGATAATATTTGCGGAAAATTCCGTGTGATATTCTGTTGCTAATTCCGTTAATTTTTCCAGGGTTTTCTTAACAGCTTCCTTAAGATTATTAGTAATATCAAAATACTGCATTATTAAGGCGAAAATATGTTCAGAATCCGTTGTTCCATGGATTAATTTATAATGGGTATCGTCTAAAAGATTGCGAATTGGTCGATATAATGTATTACGAAAATTTGCGATAAAACCATTATGAATAAACATAATATTACCCTTAGTAAAAGGTTGACAATTGCTGAGGTCAACTGCTAATCCGGGGGTGGCACTTCTCACATAAGCTAAGATACAATTAGACTCAATATAACGACTTAATTGTATTAAATTTATGTCACTCCAAATGGGCAAAATATTGCGATAAGTATAGGGGTTGCTTTCCTTTTCTGGGTGATACCAACCGATACCAAATCCATCAGCATTTAATAATCCTGATGTCATTTCTTTGGGTTGATAACTTTGTACAATTAAGGAATGTTCGGGTTTAAATAATATTTTGTCAAGTTCAATTTTCGGACCTAAATAACCTAATAAACGACACATAATTAAATTAGTTTTTTTCCACTATAAAATTAATCTTCTCTGATCCTAATTCTCCTTATTAAGGGGAGAATTACAAGGAGGGATCGAGTGAGGGAATAATAACTAATTTTAGCTTAATATTATGTGTTATTTTCTACATTTTAAAAGTTTGTAGTTGCGATTTATCGCTAATTTAGAAGTAATATCCAATTACAAACTTAGTAACAAACTTCCTTGGTAAAAAATAAAACTGATTACCCAAGCAAAAACGGCAGAAAATACCACCGAAAATGCGGCATATTTCCAAGATTTTGATTCATTAAATAGAGTTGCTAAAGTAGTTAAACAAGGGGTATATAATAAGCAGAAAATACAAAAACTATAAGCTTGTGTCCATGTTACTGTATCGGTGATATATTGAGTCAAATTATCGGCATTCATCCCATAAATAACAGGTAAAGCTCCTACCACAACTTCCTTGGCAATAAAGCCAAAAACTAAGGATAAAGTTAAATAAGGATCAATACCAATTGGCTGCATAATTGGGCTTAAAAATTGTCCCAATTGACCTCCAAAAGTGTTTAATCCCGTCGCTCCCAATGGTAAATTTGTTAAAAACCAAACTGCTACACAACCGAATACAATAAATCCTGATGCTCTTTTGATAAAGTGCATTACTTCACCCCATCCTCTCATTATTACTTGTTTTAAAGTGGGAAAACGATAGGGTGGTAATTCTAATACAAATGGTTCTTGATTGGGGAATTGGCCTTTTAAAATAAATGCTGCTCCTAATGCGGCAATAAAGCTTAATATATATAGAGAAAATAAAACGGTTGCACCATTTTGATTTGGAAAAGTGGCCGCAATTATAAAGATAAAAACTTGCAATCTAGCTGAACAAAGGGAGAATGTTATTGTTAGCATAGTTAGCAATCTTAACGCTTTTGAGCGCATAATTCTTGTTCCCATTAAAGCTGAAACATTACAACCAAAACCCATCATTTGTAACACAAAACTGCGGCCATCTAAGCCCAAACTTCCCATTAAAGCGTCCATTAGGTAGGCTGCTCGTGATAGATAACCACTATCTTCTGAAATGGCCATCACGATAAAAAATAAGACAATTAAAGGGACAAAAGAAGCCACCGTAGCTAAACCATTCCAAATCCCATTAATCACAAAATTTTGTATTAATAAAGGAAAAACTTTTAAAATAGGTTCAAGGATAAAATTTTGTATCCAAGTAGTAATATAACTCATTAAATCCATACTAGGAAGACCAACATTCCAAACTAATTGAAATACTAAAAACATTCCTAGGAAAAATAACGGTAGTCCGAAAATAGGATGGAGTAAAATACTATCAAATTTAGCGGTAAAAGTTCTCGCAAAATTAGAAGGCATTACCACAATTCCTGCTAAAATAGCTTCAATTTCTAATGGTAAAATTGATCCATTTTCTAATAGTTGTTCATTTAAGTTCTTAATTTGAAAAGAAGGTTTTTCTGTTGTTAATTGACGGACAATTTCTTGATAAGCGCGCCCATAACCTTTACCATATTTAGCACTCATTAAAAAAGTAGGCATAGCTAAACGTTGAGATAATTCATCGACCTCAATTTGTACCCCATAATGTTTAGCTTCGTCTGCCATATTTAACAGAATAATTGCGGGAAAACCTAGCGCTTTGATCTGTAAAGCGAGGCGAATTTGACGGTCAATTTGTGTGGCATTTAAGACAATTATTATAAAATTAACCGCAAATTTGTTGAGAAACTGCTGTACTACTTTTTCATCTTCAGAAAAGCCATTCAAATCATAAATTCCGGGCAAGTCAACAAACTCGATCGCCTCGCCATTTACATTGACATTTGCCTGCAATAAATCCACCGTAATCCCCGGCCAATTGCCGACAAAAGCAGATGCACCGGTAATGCGATTAAAAAGTGTGGACTTACCAGCGTTGGGCATTCCCAACAAGGCCACCCGTTTCCTAGGTTTGACACCGTTGACAGCAGTTTCACTTTGATGACAGTTCATTATTTTCCCCGTTTTTTGATCTTAGACTTCAATAGGCTGAAGATGAATAGTTTTCGCTTCTTGATGACGGATGGCAATTTCGGTCGTTGAACCTACCCGCACATGAAGTGGACCACCAAACCAAGCTTGTCGCAAAACCATAATCGGTTTATTAGGAATAATTCCTATTCCTTCTAAGCGATTAACTAAGCCGTTAGTTTCGGTAGAAGTCTCAATGTGTTGCACTAGAGCAAGTTTGCCGGGTTTTAGTTCTGATAAAGTCATTCTCAAATTATTGATAATAGTTTTCATTAAATATTAATACATAAGTGAGTAAAGAATGCTTGAAATTTTAATATTTCTTAATTATTGTTCATTGATGACAAAAAGCTAGCTGAAAATCTTAATAATAACTTAACACATATATAGCTATATATTGTTATAGTACAGTTATGGTTTTTATATCTACCATTAAAATACAACAACTTATTAACAGTTTTATGGTTTAATTAAATGTTTTTCTTTCTCTTTAAATTCCCTTATTTTTTGATAATTATTAAGTATTTTATAAACAAAAAAACTGCTTAAAATACTCATATTTATCCCTAATGGTAACAATAAATAACTCATATTTCCTACATATAAAGCTAGTGAGATGATACCTGCAATACTTGTTGTAAATAGCAAAAAAGCAACCGCTGACATTTTGTGATAACCAATTTTGACAATTTGACGATATAAATAGGTAATAAAACCGATTAATAAACCAGATAAATTAAACAGAATAAAAGTTAACATTCCTAAACCAATTACCTGTAATACATAGGGAAAAAATTTAATAAAATAATTATCATTAGTTTGGGAATTTAAAACAAAAAATACTCCTATAATTAAGACTAATTCTATTAAAATTAACCCAAATAAATGAGTTAAAAACTTACGAAAATAAGCAGTTATGTCTAAATTATTGTTATTTAATTTACGTTTCCAATAACTAATTCCTAACAATAAACTATCAATTAAATTAACAATTAATATAACTATATTAACAATAATTTTAGTTAATAAAACGTGATTTTTTTTACCATTTAAAATACCATTTAACTGATTAAAATCTATATTTTGTAGTAGATTGTTTAAATTAGTTTGATAATTTAAGAGTAAATAAAACACAATAATTAATGATAAAAGAAAACTTAACCAAAGTGGATAAGGAAAGCGGGGAAATTTCAGGGGAATAGGAGCAGTTTTAACCCGAATTTTAACTGTATATTCTATTTCTCCCGGATTAATTAATAATGATAATTTTCTGTGATAGATTTCTCCTAATTTTAATTTACTGGTATCTACGGTAATTATTGATACTATCGACTCAGGTTTATGGGAAACAAATTTACTTTTTTTAAAGAATATCCAGGGGTGCTTATTATTAGTAAAGGGAGGATCATTTTGATGTTGTTTAATTTTCCATTCACCAGAAATAGTATTATTTTCAGTATAATTATTAAGCTTAATTCCTTCTACTAAAAACTCGCCTATTTTTTTCGATTCCAATTCAACAACTTGATCAAGAATTTTAATATTTGGTTTAAAAGGTCGAGGTTGAACAACGGTTTTAGTATTTTGATTAACCGTCGGAGGAGAAATATCAGGAGAATCTAACCTTTTCAAGACTTCCTGAGCAGATTTATAGCGATTTCTATAATCAATTTGTAATAATTTAGTTAAAACTTGACGCAAATTTGGACTTAATTTAATTGTTAAATAATCTTGCCAATTTTCGAGCCAACTATAACCTTTTTGCTGATACAATTCCCAAGGACTTTTACCAGTTAATAAATGAAAACAAGTCACTGCTAAACTATATAAATCACTGGAATAATAGACTTTTCCTTCGTTCATTTGTTCCCAAGAAACGTAACCAAAAGAACCAATTGTTGTTCCTTTTGTGGCTGGAGAATTTGATAAATTTCGTGCAATTCCAAAATCAATTAAAAATAATTTTTTATCATTATTTCTGATTAAGATATTTTCGGGTTTAATGTCACGATGAATTACCTTATTTTCATGGATAAATTGCAAGATTTCTAAGATTTCTTTTAATAGTTTTTCTACGTCTTTTTCCTTAAATTTACCCTTTTTTTGTAACTCCTGTAATAAATTATTACCCTCAATAAATTCCTGTACTAAATATAGTCGATTATCCTGTTCTAAAAAGGCTAAAAGTTCAGGAATTTGCGAATGTTTTCCCAAATCTTTTAAACAATTTGCCTCCTGTTTAAACAATTCTAAAGACTTTTGATAAGCTGATCCACCATCTTGACTCGGTAGAAATTGTTTAATCACACAGGTAGTATTTAATCTTTGTTCATCGATCGCCTTAAAAGTGCGGCCAAAACCACCTTCACCTATATATTTAATAGCACGATAACGATCGCCCAATAACAATTTATTACCACAGGAAGAACAAAATTTTTCCTGTAAGGAATTTTTCGCTAAACAAGTAGGATTAAAACATTGACTCATAATTAATTAGAGTAATTTTTAGTTAAATAATTTTCAAATTTTCTAATCGCAACACTAGAACCATTTGACCAAGCAAATTCCACATATTCTGGGATTAAATTATTAACAGGAAATTCCCGAAAAATAACACTTTGCTCACTAATTTTATAGTCATTATTTTCATAGATATATATTAGTAATTCACCCTGTTTATAAATCCATAATTCAGGAATAGCGAAAGGTAAATAATAATCTGGATTAGTTAAAGAAGTGAAGTCAACTTCGATAGCTAAATCGGGGGGGGGAAGTTGAGATAAATCTATTTTTTCCTTACCTAAAATAGCGTTTCTATTATTAATATAAAAACAGGTATCAGGTTCAACTCCTCCTTTTCTATATTTTTTTAAAGTAATTGGGTCAAAACAATGCCAATCTTTTCCTTGAAAACGTAACATTGTTTTAATTAAATCTCGCAAAGTATCAATACGATTTCCATGGGCTGGTAAAGGTGACATAAGTACAATTTCTCCTGTATAATGATTAAAATAAATTTTAGGATAAATTTGCTGATTACGAATAGTTAAAAATTCCTCATAATCTGACCAAGATTGATCACGCAAAATAACTTCACTTCCGGGGGGTAAACTAATTTGTTCTGGACTAACAGTAATTAACATAAAAATAACTCCAATTATTTTAGTAAGATGAACATTTTTATTGATAACTTGGCGTACTTCTGATTAAATGTATCAATAAAAACAATTCATTTATAGTATAACAATTTTTAGAAAAAGACGGTAATTTGCCAAATATTTGATAAATTAAAGAGAATTATTAGTATGAATATGAATATCTCTTTGAGGAAAAGGAATTTGAATATCATGGTGTTTAAAAGCTTGCCAAATAGCAATATTTAATTCACTAGCAACACGTTTACGAATTATCGGATCATCTAACCATACAGCTAACTCAAAATTAATACTGGATTCACCAAAAGAAATAAGAAAAACAGAGGGTTGAGGTTGTTCTAAAACTTGGGAATTTTCTTGAGCAATTTCTAATAGAATTTGGATAACTTTTTCTGGATCGCTTTCATAACCAACGCCAATAGGAAGTAAAAGACGTATGACAGGATCACTACCCGTATAAGTAATAACAGATGAAGTTAAAAATGTTTGATTTGGTATTATTTTTTCCACATTATTAGCTGTAATTACAGTGGTAGAACGAACACCTAATTTTTTAACTTGGGTCATTTCTTGGTCAAAATTAATAATATCTCCTGGTTTTAATGCACCTTCAAATAAAAGTACAATACCACTAATAAAATTACCAATAATTTCCTTTGAACCAAAACCCACACCAATCGATAAACCTCCACTAATTGCGGCAATAGTAGTAGAATTTAACCCTAAATTTGTTAAAGAAATTAATATACCTAAACCAATTAAAAAGTAACGAATTAACATTAGTGAAGCTATAATTATTCCTTTTGGATTATTATTACGGGTTAAGATAAAATAAAACAAATCTTGTAACCCTGATAAAAAATAAATCCATAAATATAAAGTCAATAGACTTTCAATTAAAGCACCAAAAGTAATAGTATTATCAAAAATTTTACCGAGGATCAGGGAGGATAATTTATTAAGATCAATGAATCGATTACAGATATCTATGACAATGATACTCCAAAATAAAGGAACGAAAAAACGATTATGATAATAATTAGTTTTTTTCCCAGGGAAAAATAGATACATTAAGCTGATTAATAGGCGATAACATAAAAATAAAAAGATTAATACTTTTGCTTCTCTTATTAGTCCGATGGTAACAAGACGACTAGACATAAAAGAAGTCAATATATTAATAAAAATTAATCCCAAAATTGGGGAGATTAAATACTTAATTATGCGAGCTAATTTTGAATTAATTTTTAATAGTTTGCTTAAGAATTTTCCGGGTTTAATTAAATATTGAATAAGTTTTGATAAACCAAAAACTAAAGCTAAAACTATTACTATTGATAATACCTGGGATTGCACAAAAGGACGTTCAAAAAAGATAAAAGTTTTAGCGAATACGTCAAAAAAAAATTGTCGATTATTGTCAGAAATCTCATCAATCATGGAAAAATTTTACTATTCTTGGTTATTATTGGTTTGAACTAACTTGTGAATTTTATTAATTTGAGCTGCCGCATTCATCGGACTCATTTCACCGAATAAAACTCGATTATAAAAGTAGTCTTGTTTAGCAAAATCATCTGGTTTCATATTAATTATTAAGTCTAAAGGAATAGCAACTCCATGTTTAGATTGTTGATATAAAATATATTCAATCTCCGACAAACGTCGATCAATTTTAACATTTACATTGGCCGGAATTTGAGATTCTGTTTGTATAGCCCAGAGCTGCTGATTCTCAGTATTAGTTAAAAAATTACTTAAATCTAATGCCAATTTTTGCTGTTTTGGAGAAGAAACATAATTAAAAACAATTGTTTGAGTGTAAATAATAGGAGAAGCTACATTTTGTTTACCTTTCGGGAGAAAAGTCACTCCTAATTCTTCTTCAGATAAGTGAACTTTAAGAGCTGAAATTTCAGTTGATTCACAGGTATAATAATCAATTTTATGATCAATAAAAGCTTTTCTGAGTAATTCTTTATCTTCACTAAGGATAATAGTTGATTCACTATTAACGATTTTTAGCCAGTTCATCCATTGACTCCAAGCTCTTTCTGATAAATATAAATGACCTTTGTCATTAAAAAATCTACCGCCAAAATTGCCCACTCCCCATAGAGTATTAATATAGCTTGATGTCATTCCTACTACTCTTCCTTGTTTAGCTTGTTCTACAAGTTCAGATAAACTTTTTGCTGGTTGTTTAATGTGATTTTTATTATAACAAAGTACCCTCACTTTTATCGAAAAAGGTATAGCATAGATTTTATTTTTTAGATAAATTTGATTTAAAGTTATGGGCAAATATCTGGTTAAATTAATGTCATTAGGCTGTAACTCCAGAATACTTTTATGTTTACTCAAGTCTATCAAGCTGGAAAACTCAACGAGAGCCAAATCTGGTCCTAATCCTAATTTAGAATCTTCAATAAATTTATTAGTTATTTGGTCATTGTTTACATATTCATTGATTATTTGAATTTGAGGATACAGTGTTTGATAGGAAGTTAAAAGTTCATTAAAAATTTGAGCATCATTACCAATAAAAGAATGCCAAATTAAGAGCTTTTGGTTCAATTTATCCGTGATATTCGTTTCCGATTTAGCACAGGAACTGAGGAGAAATACCAAAATTAATACGAAGTTTTTTAGGATTTTTTTGAGCATAGAAATAAATATTAACAATGTTTTTCTGGTTAAACAATTACCTGAAATACAAAAAGAATAAAAATCCAAATAAAATAAGTAACCTCGATTAATTCTAATTAATAAAATTGATACCTTAACAGATTAAGGATAAACAATTACAGCTAAATATTCGCGATAAGCAGCTATTTTATTATGGCGAATATCAAAAGAAATGGCCACCTGATTATGATAAGGTTTATCAAACATTTTCCCCTCAGATTCCACCTCAAAAACCACCGTATTCTCACTACTCGTAATCCTTTTTACTGTTAAAAATAAACCTTCAGGAAAGACAGTTTCCGAGACATATTTAAAAAAATCGGCAGCTTTTTCCTTACCAATATTTTGCCCTTTAAATTGACCAGTTGGAACAGAAAAAGTAAAATCATCCGTGATAATTTCTAAAAATAAATCCCAATTTTTATGTGCTAAACCTTCGCTAAATCGATTAAAAGCAATGTGAGCAACTTCAGAAATTTCGTTTTCATCAGCATAAAAACGATAGAAAAAATTACCATTTTCAAATTGATGATCATCAGTAACATGATGAATCCATTTTTCATCAATCAACTTTTGACCTAATTTAATTGCTTCATCTGTGGAAATATTAAACTTATTTTTGAACCATTCCACCGTTTCACTACCAACGAAACAACGGGGATATTTTTTAATATTATAAAAACGGTTTTTAATCTCTATTCCCTCATTTCTTCGCATTTCTTGTACTAATTTTTCTAACTTTATTTCCCCTAAAATATCTCGAGGTTTTTCTTTTTTTACCATGGGTTTTAGTTCTTCATTTTGAAACCAAATTGTCAAACCTTTTTCCCCTTCAACTATTAAAATTAAAACCTGTCCTTTTCGCTCTAAAAATTCTTCTTTAGCCCTTTTCATTGCATCTTGACTACGTTCTTTCGGATATCCAGCTATTTGTTGAAACAATTTTGTCTGATATAAAAGAGCAGGGACTTTTTGTGAATTACTATCTATAACTTGACATAATTTAACTTGATTTGTGCTGACAATTTGCATAAATTTAACCTCTTTAATTATCGTGATGAACTAGAAAAAATAATTCCTCGGTAATTTGTTCAGGATGTTCTGAATTTAATTCCAATAAACGTCTCAAATGGATCAGGGAATCTAAATCTTCTTCCTCAAATTCAAAACCCAATTTATCTTCTTTTTGATAGACTAATTTAGCAGTAAATACCATGTTAAGATTACTGGGAGTTAAAGTTATTCTAATGGTACATAAACCAGATAAATCATCAAATTTATCCTCAATTTGCAATAAAACACCCTTCAAAGATATATCCAAAACTTTCGCTGATTTAATTACCTGATTAAACTCAACTTCTGCTGGGTAAGTGCTTAAATGTAATCGAGAAAAATGTCTTCTATCGTTCATATTGATCACCTAATTACTGATTATTTTTACTTGGTTTAACTTCTATTATTTCAGTGTATTCAAACTCATTAAGTTTATGTTTAACTAAAGGATAAATAACACCATTAATAGTAATAGAATCTTCCTCACAATCCTCTTTAGGAGTATTATAAACCAAAACATATTCTTGGCCAATATAATTTTTCATCTCCTCCTCAACTTCTTTTCGCCATTGAGTTTTAGTTACCAATACTATTAATTGATTCGCTAATTGGGGAATAGATTTAGCTACCTGTCGTCGATAAATTTCATCTAAACTACCAAAAGGAGAATCCATGACGATAGGAAATGTACTACTATCTGGTCCCATTAAAGTATTTTTCTTGCTCCATTCTCTTACTCTGGCAATAATAGCACCAATCAAAGATAAACTCAAAATTTGATTTTCACCGGTGGAAGCAGCCACCGGTAACGCAATTCCTGAACTATTTTCGATTAAGTTTAATTGATAATTTTGAGTCAATCTTGGTTGATAGGGTGTAAAGGAAATTGTGTTAAAAATCTCTTGAATTTTCTGCTCTAAAGACAATCGAAACTGTTTCTCTAAACGACTTCTTACCTCCGTAATTCTTTCTATACATTCCTCTGTAATTTTAATACGTTTCTGCACTAAATTTTGTTTCTCTTCTTTCAATTTATGTTGACCAATTTTTTTGGATATTTCCTTAATTTGTGTAGCTAGATTTTCTAGTTGTTGGTTATTACTACCCTGTTCTAATATCAATTCTCTAATTGATTGATCAATCGCATCCAACCTAGTTTGTAACTCTTGAATATTCTCATCAGGATAATTTCTTAACTTATGTTTCAACTCATCTAATTGATTTTCTAACTGGGCTAAATTAGTCCGATTTTCACCAATTTTAAGCTGATTATTGTCAATTATTTGCCAAAATTCTTCTACCTGTTTTCCTAAATCACTTACCTGTGATTCCAACCGAATCGCAGCCTCTTCCACATTAGCAATTCCGGCTTTATTTAACCAAGTTTCGACATTTTGATGGGCCGAACTTCCAGGGATTAATTCTGTACCACAAATACAAGTTTTCCTAGTTAATAACTCCTCGACAAATTTTTGTTTAATCCCACTAGGTAACTCCCCCTTCTCCCTCATTTCATTCACATAAGAGCCAAATTGTTCCGCTAATTCTGTCACAAAAACACTATATCCTCGACGAGAAATAGTACCTTTTAAAGTATTTTTAGTCGCCATTAAGTCTTGGATAGTACTTTTTTCCTGTAACTCAATTTGTATTTTTAATTGTTGCAATTCTTTGGCACTACCTAACTCCAATAACCTTCCCGATAAAGATTGTTTAATTGCCTGAAAATTGTCTAATTCCTGGATAATTTCTGCCTGTCTTTTAACAATTTTTTCCTGTCTTTCCTCTAAGATTTTTTCCTGTTTTAAAAATTGTTTAATCTCTAAATCACCAATATTATTTAACTCTTTTTGTAACGTTTTTTTAGCATTTTTTAAATGTTCGATCGCCCTGTCTAAAACCTTAACTCCCAATAATTCTTTTGTATCTTCAGCAATCTGATTTTGCTTATTATTCCTAAAGCGATGTTCAATTCTTTCGCCATCAAAAAAGAAATATTCATGTAAACTTTCTGGCAAAATTCTTGATATTATATCCTCGGGTTGTTCCAAAGGATGATACCAACAACCATCATCTCCAGCAATTAGCATAAATAACTTACTTTTGCTATGATTAATGAGATCATTACCATCACGATGAGCATAACATTGGCGTTTTACTTGATAGGATTTCTGTTCATGTTCAAAAATAACCTCAACCCAACATTCCACCGATGAACCCAAATTAATCTCATTAAGAGCTCGTTTATTAACTAAAAACTCAGGAGCAGCAAAAGCAGGACTAAATTTCTCATATAAAACCCAAGTAAAACCATTTAAAATAGTCGTTTTTCCCGCCCCATTATTACCATGAATAATGGTGGTATTTTTTAACCCCATCGCTAACTTTATTTCCGGTGTTTTACCGTAAAATTGTCTGAAATTACACAACTTAATTGATAACAGTTTCATGGCAGAACTTCTTTAATAATTTTTAAAATATCATCATTAATATTTTTCGGAGCTTTTTGATAAAGTTTATCTTTTTCTAATTGTAAAACCCTTTCAATAATTTCCCTAACCTCAGTAGGAGCAGTGGTAATTGGTTCTTGTACTTTTTCTAATCTAGTTTCAGATTCCATACCTTTATAGTCGATAATATTATGGTTGAGTTTAATTATATTATTATGGCTAGTCAAATTCAAAAAAAACCATTTCTCTTAGGTAAATCTTTATCAGAATTGACTGATTGGGTACAAGAGCAAGGTCAACCGGCCTACCGTGGCAAGCAACTTCATCAATATTTGTACCAAAAAGGCGTACGTTCTTTGTCAGAAATCAGCGTTTTTCCGCAAAAATGGAGAGAAGACTTAGCTAACTACCCCATTGGGCGCTCTATCATCGATTATCGAACCATTGCTCCCGATAAAACCCGCAAATACCTGCTCCGTCTCCATGACAGACTCCTCATCGAAACCGTTGGTATTCCCAGTCGCGATCGCCTGACGGTTTGCCTTTCAACTCAAGTTGGCTGCGCCATGGGTTGCACTTTTTGTGCCACAGGAAAACAGGGCTTTACCCGTCATCTTCAGGCCCATGAAATTGTCGATCAAGTTTTGACGGTACAATCAGATTTTGGCGCTCGTGTCTCCCACGTCGTTTTTATGGGCATGGGTGAACCACTTGCCAATCTGGAACAAGTCGTAGAAGCTGTCAAGATTTTAAATCAAGAGGTGGGAATTGGTCAGCGATCGATCACTATTTCAACTGTTGGCTTGCCCGGAAAAATCCGACAATTAGCTGAATATAAATTGCAAGTAACCCTTGCAGTAAGTCTTCATGCTTCCACCCAAAAACTGCGAGAACAATTGATTCCCAGCGCCAGCCACTATTCCCTCGGTAAACTCCTCGCAGAATGCCGAGAATATGTCAAAATCACGGGTAGAAGACTCAGTTTTGAGTATATTCTACTATCGGGAGTGAACGACCTTCCCGAATATGCAGAAGAATTGTCACAACAATTAAGAGGATTTCAAAATCATGTTAACCTGATTCCCTACAATCCCATTGACGATGCCGACTACGAACGTCCCAGCAAAAACCGCATTGACGAATTTATGGACATCCTCAAGCGTCATAAAATAGCCGTAAGTGTACGTTATTCTAGGGGTTTAGAAGCCGGAGCAGCTTGTGGACAATTGAAAACAGCGAACAAAGAATTGGCACTTAATAATTAGGGTTTGCTGAATAAATGGCTGGTGAGGGCGAGTTGATAGTTGATAGTTGATAGTTGATAGTTTGACCGGGTCTTTTGACGAGCCAAAATCTTGATTAATCCCCGTAAATGTAAGGTTTTTTACTATTATTTGTTGAAATCCTTGCACTTAATTCAAGTCCAACCAACTTGAAATTCTTGATTGACATGGCTTTGTGCTTTTTTCAGTAAACCCTAATTAAGTGATCATGAATAAAAGCATAATGAAAAATAGTTCATTGTCGTGCTTTGTAGGGGGCAACGGCCGTTGCCCCTTACAGCCTGATTTGCTCAGTGGAATGATAATTTTTCATTTTTACTAAAATTTATGATCTTATAATCATTATTAATTGAGGACTTACGCCTAAACCTGGTTTCTTAACCTATTTAAGAGGATTAGCTCCTCTAATTAACAACGAGAAACCGGGTTTTTTAGTAATTTTGCGTAAGTTCTATAATGGTTAATTATTATATAGCAGTCCTCTGTTCGTTGTGTAGAGACGTTGCATGCAACGTCTCTACAGTAAGGGTTTGGTGAAAATAATTTTTATAACTAATTTAGGATTGCTATAGCCTTTTTAGTTTACATTTTACCTCTCTTTCCCCCTCTCCCCTTGGGATGAGGGGGGTAGGGGGGTGAGGGGGTAGATAACATTTAATCAGAAAAAGGTATAATTACCTCATCATTCGAGCACTTAAACCAGGAGCGTAGGCCTCAACGACCTTACCGGTTCGCGAACAAGTGATCATCAGATAATCACAAACGGGACAAGAAGTTTCACTAAGTTGATGAATAGTTAAGTAACTTCTGTGAGCATGATTGCCACAATTAGGACAACGAACTTTTTGGGTAATTTTCATATTTTTTTCCTATCCATTGATGGTGAAACAAAAAGTGTTTTTAATTAAAAGAGATTGAGGGTTTTTAAAAAATTGGTTTTGATAAAAGTTCACAAGGGAGTAAGGATATTTAACAGTGATCTCAATAAGTTATGATGCTGTTAGAATTGATCCTAAAATTGTTTTGAACAATATTCTCTATTATCATTGATCTGTTACCAAAATAATATATTTCTTAAACAAAAATTAATATTTACTAATAATTAGTTACAAATCTTACAAATTGCTATATAACAAGAAGGTTAAAAACTAAAATTTTCATTATTAACTATGGAATGGCAAACAGTTAAAAATTACGAGGATATTTTCTATCATAAAGCGAAAGGCATCGCCAAAATTACCATTAATCGTCCCGAAAAACGTAATGCTTTTCGACCGAAAACGGTTTTTGAAATGTACGAGGCTTTTTGTGATGCGAGGGAAGACAACACCATTGGCGTAATCTTACTTACGGGAGCTGGCCCCCACAGCGACGGCAAATATGCTTTTTGTGCAGGAGGAGATCAAAGTATTCGCGGCAATGGCGGCTATATTGATGACCAAGGCGTACCTCGTTTAAATGTACTTGATTTACAACGTCTAATTCGCTCCGTTCCTAAGGTGGTCATCGCTTTAGTTGCTGGTTACGCCATTGGTGGCGGCCATGTTTTACACCTGCTCTGCGATTTGACAATTGCCGCAGATAACGCCATTTTCGGGCAAACTGGGCCTAAAGTCGGCAGTTTTGACGGTGGTTTTGGTTCTAGCTATCTCGCGCGTATTGTCGGCCAGAAAAAAGCCAGGGAAATCTGGTTTTTATGTCGTCAATATGATGCACAACAAGCCTTGACCATGGGCTTAGTTAATCATGTTGTACCTGTCAACGAATTAGAAGCTGAGGGCATCAAATGGGCTGAAGAAATATTACAAAAAAGTCCTCTGGCCATTCGTTGCTTGAAATCAGCGTTCAATGCTGATTGTGACGGCCAAGCTGGTCTACAGGAATTGGCCGGCAATGCTACCCTCTTGTATTACATGACCGAAGAAGGAGCAGAAGGAAAACAGGCATTTTTAGACAAACGTGACCCAGATTTTAGTCAATATCCCTGGTTACCATAATTAGGGTTTGCTGAATAAATGGCTGGTGAGGGCTAGTTGATAGTTGATAGTTGATAGTTGATAGTTTGACCGGGTCTTTTGACGAGCAAAAATCTTGATTAATCCCAGTAAAGGTAAGGTTTTTTACTATTATTTGTTGAAATCCTTGCACTTAATTCAAGTCTAACCAACTTAAAAGTATTGATCTACATGGCTGTCAGCTTTTTTCAGTAAACCCTAATTAGTTGATAGTTGATAGTTGATAGTTGATAGTTGTTTAAGGCGATCAGCTACCACTGTATGATCGCACCTTAAATTACTAAAATTAATGGAGGTGCGATATTTCATTGTATTTAGGGGAAAAGTGTTTTTTATAGTTTATTTAATTAAATTAGGGGTTTTTGAGCAAATTATCTCTTGATTCGGGCCGTTATCGGCTCAGTTTCAGCACTTTTAACCGTGGTTAAAGATAAAGAATGTTCGAGTAACACAAGTTCCTCCATTCTTTCCCATGAAGTGGTAAAAGGTGAATTCGCTAAACTACAGGCTTTCCATCCAGACTGAACTTCCACACCAAGTTGCTGACACATTCCGCCACGACGGCCTTCGTGTTGATAGTACCGACAAAGACGACAAGAGGAAGTTAAAAAATTGGCTGTTTTCATGGTTTTTCAAAAAAGTTTTTATAATATATATTATGTACTATGGCTAAAAGCGGAAATAATGGCTTACAGTACAGATTCTATATAGCTTTTAATGATCCCCAAGGGTATTTTTTTCTTAATAATCTTTTTATAATTGCTTAATATATTGTTACAAAGGAAGTTGACCTTACTCATTTATAAATACTGAAAAAAATATACTACCTAGTTTTGAAAAGATAAAACGGTAGGGGATCAAGTTAAAAGATGGTTAAACTAGATATTAAGATTTATTAATTATGAGAAAACAGAAGATAAAACTGTAACTTTGATAACACTTTGCTAAGATATTTCTTGAGATAGATTGTTTATTTTCACCCATAATGGTTAAGCTCGATAATTTAAGTATATATCTCTAGGAAACCTTTGTTTACCTAGTTGCTTACCCGAGGAAGAAAATTCGAGAGATTGACAGAAATAAAGCAAGAATAAGGCGGAAGTATTAGCGTGATAAGTTCATGGTAAGCTACAAAAAATAGGGATTATGATAAGCAAGTACAAGGCACTTACCTATCATAATCCCTACTGTCTCAAGGAGATTAGCAAGGTTACTAATATCTTTCTTGAGATAGATTGTTTATTTAGGGTTTGCTGAATAAATGGCTGGTGAGGGCGAGTTGATAGTTGATAGTTGATAGTTGATAGTTGATAGTTTGACCGGGTCTTTTGACGAGCAAAAATCTTGATTAATCCCCGTAAATGTAAGGTTTTTTACTATTATTTGTTGAAATCCTTGCCCTTAATTCAAGTCCCACCAACTTGCAAGTATTGATCTACATAGCTGTCAGCTTTTTTCCGTAAACCCTATTTAAACATGGAGATCAGCTTCACTGTTTTGTGATTAAAAACCAACAAAAAGACCGCCAAGGAGAGTCCATAATTAGTTAGAAGCAACCACTCGCTTGCCCAAAGATTCAGATCGTCGTTTGGCCGTATTATTACTAGGCTCATATTTTAAAACTTCTTTATAGGTTTCTAAGGCCTTACTGATTAACTGTTTTTTCTCATAAACATTCGCTAAATTGTTGAGGGCTGTGACATAATCAGGGCAGTATTTTAAAGCTTCTTTGTATTGGCGAATCGCTAAATCATATTGTTCTTGTGAAAAATAAGCATAACCGAGAGCATTATAAACTAAAGCCTGATTTTCGGACTCTTCTTTCTTTTCCATTTTTAAAGCTTTTTCAAATAAACTAATCGATTGTACAAACAGTTTTTTGTCTAAATATAAACTGCCTAATTCATAATATTCTTTAGCTGTTCCTTTGGACTGTTGTAATTTTTTTTGTAGGTCATTAAAAGTATTTTCTGTGCGACGAGTTTTGATTACTTGTCTTAGCAAAAATACGGCACTTACCGCTAATAAAATTACTAAAACTGACAGATAAACTACCGGCAAATATTCGTTCATAATCCTTTTTTGTTATTCAATTCTTTGAGTATCAATTATTAATTGTCAATTGTCAACTATCAACTATCTAGTCCCCAATATTGTAGTCGTTCTGGTAGCCAATCTTTACGCCATTTGGCGATCGCCCCATTAACCTGAGTACGCAAGTCAAGATATTGTAACCCTTTCGGCATTACAACACAAAGGGGTTCGACGGAAAAGGTCTGCGCTAATATTCTATATTGGGGATATTCTTGTATCCAACCTGTTAAAATGGTCTGATCGGCGGCAAAAAATTCAGCTAAATTATTTTCTAATAAATTATAGGCTTCTTGATAGGAATTTACTGGTATAAGGTAAGCGTTAGGTAATCGGTTTTTAATAGTGCTAATTGTCTCAGAATTATTAAGAACTGCAATTTTTACTTGAGCTAATCTATTGATAGTTTTTAGCGGGGAATTTTTAGTAATTAAAGCTGTACCATTAAGATAGTAATAAGGGCTAAAATCGACGACACGAGAGCGAGATTTTGTCTGGGTTATTGACCCGATCGCCAGATCAACTTTCCCTTCTAATACTACTTTTAAACGGTCTTGATTCTGCACTGGTACGAAAATAATCGCATTTTCATCGCCTAATATTTCCTTAGCTAAATGTTTAGCTATCTCAATTTCTAATCCTTGTAAATTGCCCTTTGAGTCCGTGAAAGCTAAGGGACGCACATTGTCTTTTACTGCGACAATCAATTTACCTCGTTGCTGAATTTCGGCTAAAGGAGCGGCTTCCGTTCGCTGAATATTCGCTAACATGGTGAGGGCGATCATCAAACTCAGCCCGAAAAATTTGGTTATTTTAATCATACCCTTAACATAGCAAAACCTGCTGGTGCAGGTTTTTCAAGGTTAATTAGTTCGCTTGTTTGGCCATTTCGACGACCTTTACAAAAGCTTCATTATCCAATACTGCTAACTGAGCCAACATTTTACGATTAAGTTCAATATTTGCTTTTTTAAGGAGACCAGTTAATTTGCTGTAACTGATGTCATTTTGTCTAGCAGCCGCGTTGATACGGGTGATCCACAGACGGCGGAAATCACGTTTTTTCTTACGACGGTCACGGTAAGAGTTGCGTAAAGCCTTCATTACCTGTTGATTAGCTGTGCGGAACAACTTAGAGTGTGATCCGCGAAAACCTTTCGCTAACTTCAGTATTTTTTTGCGACGTTTACGAGCAACGTTACCTCTTTTTACCCTAGTCATAGTTAATTTCTAATTCTAATCTAATTTTTTTCTACATATACGGCATCATTAAGCGTACGTTATCCGCGTCTCTCTCATCTACCACTGCTAAATGAGAAAGGTCACGTTTACGCTTGGTGCTTTTATGCTGTAATAAGTGATTCTTGAAAGCCTTACGGCGTAAGATTTTCCCGCTACCGGTAGCACGAAAACGCTTGGCGGCCGATTTTTTTGTTTTTAGTTTTGGCATAAACCTATATCAATTCGACACAATTTATCATTGTACTGCGATCGGCTTTCAATATGCAAGTAACTAAACAAAAATAATTTCGATCAATTTTAACTAGATTGAG
Source organism: Synechococcales cyanobacterium S06 (assembly GCA_011391125.1). Lineage (GTDB taxonomy): Bacteria > Cyanobacteriota > Cyanobacteriia > Cyanobacteriales > JAABRE01 > JAABRE01. Next base: position 9,742 of record JAABRE010000050.1, on the reverse strand, counting down.
TAGGTTTCTGCCACAACCAAATTAACACGGGTGAGAAGATTGCTGCAAATACCGTGACAATGAAAATTACCTGCAAGGTGAGCCATAATTCGTTAGTCATTGGTTTTCCCTCCAATTCTACTTTCATCCTAACATTTTTTCGCTAAATAGTATTAGTTGTTACAGAAATTTACCAAGGAATATGTACAGGCGATCGCTGTCTCATAATTGTAGGGCGTTTCAAACTTAAAGGCGATCGATAATTATAGTGATTCCAATTAAGATTAAAACAGTTGAAAAATAGGTTCGTAGTTGCGCTTTAGCGCTTCTTAGGACTAAAGTCCAACAACAAACTAAAAACTTTTGTTTAATTTTTATTTGGAATTACTATTTTTGTCAAAAATGGCGAGAATATTTCAGCAAAATGTTAAGATTAGTTTTTTAAAAAGTGAGCAAAAATTAGCGAGTTAACTTTTTTAATGATAGCTGATCCTGCTAGGTTAGATAATTAATTAGCGGTGGTAAATCCGACTTGATCTAATAATTTAGAAACAGTTGTTAAGGTTGAATTTCTTATAATTGTAGGATGTTTCAGACTTAAAAATTAAAGATTAAATAGTTAATTTAAAAAGATGAAGCACCCTAATAAATGGTTTTTTTAGATTAAAAAAACTTATTTTTCAACCAATAAATTTCGTTTATTTTTAGCTAATCTTTTTAATTTCTGCTCTCGTATTTCTCTTTCAATTCCTGCTAATAATTCCTCTAATTGTAAGCCAAAATCCTGTAATTCTAAACGAGTTTGACGTAGATTAGTAATAGGACGTTTCCTTGTTTCTTGATTAGGCATAGAATATTCTTTCATTATAATAAACCCCATTCAATTTTAATTTCTTCAATGCTGCGCTCCATTGCTGGAATCCTTAGTTGATTTTGGTTAATGATATTTTCTAGCAATTTTAGCATATTATTAGATAAACTAGGCTGATTTTCTGCTATTCTTAAGCGTAAAGTAGAAAGTTGAGAGTAGCGAGAAGCCGCCTCTAAAGCAACACCTTTTAATTCATCTAAAGAATTAATTGTTTCTTCGGTTTCAGAATAACTTTCAAAAAGCAAATATTCTGCTCCCGTAGCATCATCAACTAATTCAGATATTTAAGAAGATTAAAAATTGTTTCTAATAGTTCAGGAGATAATTTTGCTATATCATAAAATTAGTTTTTTGTTACTCTTTAGTTTATCATTAGAAATACATTTATCTGAGCAATAAATCCCTTTTATTTATTTATTTATTACTTTATTTCGCCCCTCATAAATTATCATAATGGTAGGGTGCGTCACATAGACAAAATAAAAATGAAACCGACAACTTATTTGTGTGACGCACCAAGCTAACTATGATCTGGGGTGCGTCAGATTTTTTCAGTTAATTATTTTAACTAATAATTGCTCAGTCTGACGCACCCTACTTAATTAATCATAATCTAAATTTTCTCCTAATGTTGATTGTGATGAATGTCTAATAGGTAAAATGCGAACTATAGGTAATTCTTGATTTTCTAAAATCGTAAATAAAATACGATCAGAATTTCTCCCTTTACCATCTCTTGTAAAAAATGCTATAATTATCGAGTTTTATCAATCTTTGTAGTAATTAATTATGCTATCTTTAGAAGTGCAGGAATTTGCTCAAAAAATTAAACAGTTATCGGTGGAAGATAAGCGCTGGTTGTTTCAACAATTAAGCCAAGAAATTTCGTTTTCTAAGCTTCCCGAATCAACTAAATTTAATACTTTAGTTACTAATAAAAAACCTTTTAATATTACTCCTGCTGAGTCGGGAAGTGGAGCTGATGATACGGCCATTAATCATGATCAAATATTTGTAAATAGCTTATTAAATGAATAATGGTTAAAGCGATTATTGCGGATACGACACCTCTTTATGCTTTGGTTGATCCGAGCGATCAATATTATCAAAAAGCGAGACAAGAATTATCAACAATTCAAAAATTAAATAGACGGGTTATTATTCCTTATCCCATTGTGTTAGAATCCTATAGTTTAGTTTTATATCGTCTAGGGATTCAAACAGCGATTAAATTTTTTGAAGAAATTAGAGATTCTGCGGATTTAATTCATCCCACTGAAGAAGATTATAATTTGGCATGGCAAAAAGTTAAGCAATATTCTGATCAAAAAATTACTTTATTTGATGCTGTAACTGCAAGTATTTCTCAGCGTTTAAATTATCCAGTTTGGACTTATGATCGTCATTTTGAAGTAATGTTAATATCAGTATGGAAACAGAATTAATAATAAATATTAACTAAAAATTATAAGGTGGCAAAAGGCGATCGCCCCTCATAAACTATCATAATGGTAGGGTGCGTCACATAGACAAAATAAAAATGAAACCGCTAACTTATCTGTGTGACGCACCAAGCTAACTATTCTAGGGGGTGCGTCAGATTTTTTCAGTTAATTATTTTAACTAATAATTGCTCGGTCTGACACACCCTACTAACTGTTAACTAAGAAAAATAGGATTTATAACTATGACTACTTTTGTTATTGATAATCAATTAATAAGTGAAGCCTTAGAAGTGACTGGTTTAAAAACAGAACAAGACGTGATTGAATTGGGGTTAAAAACTTTGATTAGTCTCAAAAAACAGGAGCAAATTAAACAATTTAAAGGTAAATTACGGTGGGAGGGTAATCTTGATGAAATGAGGTTAGACTCTTTTAGTGGATTCTAGTGAAAGGAATTGATTATTTTAATGGTAAAAATACACCGGAAACTGTTAAATTAGATTTATGTTTGGGAGTAAAACCTGTTGTAATTGGTGATATTATTCTGACGGAAGTGTTACAAGGATTCAGAAATGATCAAGATTATCAAACTGCTAAAAGTTTGCTGACTTCATTAACCATTTATGATTTATTGGGTGTAAATTTAGCGATCAAAAGTGCAGAAAATTATCGTAAATTACGCAAAAAAGGTATCACAATTAGAAAAACTAATGATGTCATTATTGCGACTTTTTGTATAGAGAATAATCTTCCACTTCTCTTTTCTGATCGAGATTTTATTCCCTTTGTTACTCACTTAAATTTGATTTCAGCTTTGGATAATTTATAATTTAACGGGTAAAAATATATCAGATTAAAAGGCAGATTAAGCTAACTATTCTCAGGGGTGTGTCAGATTTTTTCAGTTAATTATTTTAACTAATAATTGGTTTGTCTGACACACCCTACTTTACTGAAAGTTCTATAAACTTTCTAAAACTTGTTCAAATTTTTCACATTCTTCTACTAGCTGAATAACAACTTTATAGAAATAATTAATATCAATTAAACTCATTTCGGCGTTATGCATAATCGAAAAAACTTGTTTATTGTTAATTTGCTCTAAACACCAAAAGCCCCATTTATACTTCTTATTTTCCATCAAAAGTAATGTAGATAAACTATGAGGTATATCAGCGATATTGTTGAATTTAAAGCCTGTGGGACAAGAAAATTCAAGGGTGGAATCAAATTTAATAATAAATAAAGTTTGTGTATTTCCAGACTTCATATTAAACCTAAGAGTCGCCACTTTATTATCTATACTGTAAATACTCCAGCCCAAAGTTTGGCAATAATTCTCGATAGTAAGGCGGAATTTTAGTGAAGAAAATATATCTTTATCGATAGCCATAGATTCATCTCCTGAATTAATTGGTTTACTTGTAGCTAATATGGTCTATTCTTTGCCGGTACAAACATCACACTCTCTTGGTTTTATCAAACAAATAATTTGATGACCGCAATTTTTACACGGGTAGTGGGATGGCCCCCTTGTCGTAAATTATCATAATGGTAGGGTGCGTCACCTTGACAGAATAAAAATGAAACAGACAAATTATTTGTGTGACGCACCAAGCTAATGATGTTCTGTGCCGGTTTGACCGAATTTCGCTAAGGTTAAAAAGCTGCATTCGGTATTCGTAACCTTTCTGTCAATTGTTTCTGCTGTATTTGAGTACGACATCATAGTTAATTGTGAATTATTCTATTTCTATATCCCGATGACTTTCGGAGTTTATGCAGAATCTCAGAAATTTTTTTGCAAAAAATTTTTTCTCTGACTATAATCCCAAAAATTTGAGTAGTTTAGCTAGTTAAAAAAACCTGATTTTAACGGGAATTTTTTGCCGAAATATTCGGAAAAATACGGAAAAAATTGGCTCAATTTTAGTTATAATGACTGAAAGTTTTACTATGTATGGTTTTTATGAATGTAAATGAAGTTTTACAATTTGTCGATAAGTTGGTTTTTGATCGCACGGGTAAACATTTAGATGATGTTCAAACTGCTGTGATTGAGGGGAGTTGGCAAAAACAAACTTATGATGATATTGCTAAAAAATGTTTTGTCAGTAAAAACCATATTAGTGATGTCGGTTATCAATTATGGCAAATTTTATCGGAGGAATTGGGAGAAGATCTAAAAAAGTCTAATTTTCGTTCTAGTTTAGAAAGGTTAAATATTAAGTCTTCTGACTCTTGTCAAAATAATTGTAGTATTTTTAATTTTGGTTCACAAAATCTTTATAATTCTCCTCAAAATAGTCAAGAAACTGATAAAAATAATATTACTAATTCCTGTTATCATAATTTAAAATTCGCCCCGAAAATTACTCGTTTTTTTGATCGCCATTCCGAACTTGACCAATTATCTGATTTTATTTTAAATAAAAATATTCCCTTAATTTCGGTATTAGGATTAAGTGGAATTGGTAAAACTTATTTAGTTAAAAGATTTATCGACTTAAATTTAGATAAATTTGAGGTAATTATTTGGAAAGATTTGCAATTATCTAATTGTTTAGGTGAATTTATTACCGAGATTTTAGCGAATGAACAGTTAAAAACTACTAATTTAATCAAAACTTCAAGTAGAGAAAACTTTTTAAACTTATTACAAAGTAAAAAATGTTTAATCATCTTTGATAATGTCGAAGAATTATTTATTAGTGGTCAATTTGCGGGACAATTTAAACCAGAATATAAAGAGTATCAAGAATTATTTACCAGAATTAAAACGACGGAACATCAAAGTAATTTAATTTTAATTAGTCAGGAACAATGTTCAGAAATGTTAAACGAAAATTTAGAGGTAGATGGTCTAGAATTAGGCGGATTAAATACTATTGAGATTCTGAAAAATCTTGGTTTACAAGATGAAGAATGCTGGTTAAATTTAGTTAATTTATATTGGGGTAATCCCGTTTATTTACAGGAAATTGCTAGTTTAATAAAGGATTTTTATGACGGTAAAGTTAAGGATTTTTTAGCCGAAAATACTTCAATTCTGACTACAGAAGCGAGCAGGATGCTCGCACTCCTATATAACCGTTTATCTCCCCAAGAAAAGGAGGTAATCTTAGCCATAAGTACGTCAAATAAACCTTTATCAAAAGAAGAATTAAAAAATTCTTTAAATCTTTCATCTTGGGATTTAATTAATAGTTTAAAATCCCTAAAATTACGGTTTTTATTAATACATATAAAGGGCAATTTTGATTTAATTCGAGTATTTAAGGAATATGTTAAGGTTGTTGTTGCGCCTCTCGTGCTGCCATAAATTGCAACTTGACAAAACTGTCCGTGATTGAATATTACAGACTAACCGTCAGCGATTGTCCCTTGACGGTTGTCGCTAACATTGCCAGAATCTTTGGTACTAAAGGCTTTAAATCTGCTAACCGATTTAATTTTGCCTGTAGTACAATTACAGCAATATCAAACTGTGGTAAATTTTGCTGAAATGACAAGTTGCGATCAACTGTAATAAAAACATCAAACTTGGCAGCGGCCAGAGCAAGAAGTTGACCATTTATCACTCCTGCCCATTCCATCTGAGGTGCAGTTTTCACATAAGAACCAACAAAATCTTTTGCTAGTCGGCGATCAATACACTCATCTAACAAAATTTTCATGCTATGCTACCATTTTTCCAAGTTGTTTTTCGACTTCATTTAGCAAGGTAATGATTTGATCTCTGGTAACAGTGGTAAATCCGTCTAAAAAATCATTAATTGATTCTCCAGCCCTAAGATAATCCCAAAATGTCTGCAACGGAACTCTTGTCCCAGCAAAAACTGGTGTTCCTCCCATGATTTCAGGGGATGTTACTATAATTGAAAAATTTTTCAGCATAATATTTATTTACTCAATAGTATCGAGCGGGTAATTATAATAATTCCAAATAAAAATTAAACAAAAGTTTTTAGTTTGTTGTTGGACTTTAGTCCTAAGAAGCGCTAAAGCGCAACTACGAACCTATTTTTCAACTGTTTTAATCTTAATTGGAATCACTATATTACAATTAATTATAATGTTTTCTTTTGTCGGGGAGCGGTTGATCCGCTCCATAGAGATTAAATGTCCAACTCATGCAGATTTAAGCCAGGTCCGTGGGTTTCGATGAATTCCCGACGGGGAGCGACTCGATCGCCCATCAACACGGTAAAAATGCGATCGGCTTCCGCAGCATCTTCAATTTCAATGCGTTTCATACTGCGGGTTTCGGGGTTCATGGTCGTATCCCACAACTGTTGGGGCATCATTTCACCAAGACCTTTAAAACGCTGAATGGTATAGTTAGCATTAGCGGGAAACTCCTTCAATTTTGCCTGTAAATCCCGCTCCGTGTAACAATAGTAATGATTGCGGCCACGTTCTACTTTGTACAGTGGAGGACAAGCAATATAAATGTAACCTTGATCGACTAATTCTCGTTGATAACGATAGAAAAAGGTGAGTAACAAAGTTCTGATGTGTGCGCCATCAACGTCCGCATCAGTCATGATGACCACACGATGGTAGCGTAATTGACTAGCGTCAAATTCTTCGCCCTTAATCCCTAAACCTAACGCTGTAATTAAGGATTGGACTTCATTATTTTTGTAAATTTTGGCATCGTCGGTTTTTTCGATGTTCAAAATTTTACCACGGAGGGGCAAAATCGCTTGAAAACGGCGATCCCGACCTTGTTTAGCACTTCCACCCGCAGAATCTCCTTCCACGAGGAAGATTTCGGCATTAGAAGGATCCCGTTCGCTACAATCAGCTAATTTACCGGGTAAAGGAGAGGATTCCAAAACTGATTTACGACGGACTAATTCCCTGGCGCGACGTGCTGCTTCGGCTGCTTTATAAGCTTGTACTGCTTTTTCAATAATCGAATCAGCCACTTGGGGGTTACATTCTAAATAGTCGTTTAAGACTTCCCCAACCAAAGAGTCCACAATACCTCGAACTTCCGAGTTACCTAATTTTGTCTTGGTTTGTCCCTCAAATTCTGGATCAGGAACTTTAACGGAAATTACTCCCGTCAAACCTTCGCGGACATTTTCCCCACCTAAGTTAGACTCGTTTTCTTTAATTTTGTTACGTTTACGAGCTACATTATTCATGGTCCGGGTGAGAACGGCTTTTAAACCTTCGAGGTGAGTTCCTCCGTCAATGGTTCTAATATTGTTGGCAAAACCCAATAAGTTGTCATTGTAAGCGTCAATACACCACTGTAAAGCAACTTCGACGGTAACGCCGTTTTTCTCGCCTTCTACATAGATAATATCTTGGTGGAGTGCTTCTTTTTCTCTGGTCATGTAGGTGACATATTCTTTGATCCCACCTTCATAACAGTAGGTTTCAATGCGAGGTTCAGCTAAGCGATAATCACTAAAAGTAATTTTAACTCCAGCATTGAGATAACCTAATTCCCGTAACCGGCCTGAAATGGTATTGTAATCAAATTCCGTGGTTTCGGTGAAAATTTCTGCATCGGGGAGAAAATGAACGCGAGTTCCTGTGGAGTGGGTTTCATTGGGCTTTACCTGTAAATTGCCGATGGCAATACCCCTTTCAAAACGTTGCAGGTGTTCCTTTTGTTCGCGCCAGACTGTAACTTCGACATAAGCTGACAGCGCATTAACGACGGAAATACCTACCCCGTGTAGGCCGCCCGAAACCTTGTAGCCGCCACCACCAAACTTGCCGCCGGCGTGTAAGACTGTCATGACGGTTTCCAGAGCCGATTTTCCTGTGGTGGGGTGAGTATCAGTGGGAATGCCGCGCCCGTCATCAGTTACAGTTACGGAACCATCTGCATTGATGTCAATTTCCACGTGAGTACAATAACCCGCAAGGGCTTCATCAACTGAGTTATCAACTACCTCATAAACTAAGTGATGAAGTCCTCGCGGTCCTGTTGTACCAATGTACATCCCCGGACGTTTGCGGACTGGTTCTAGACCTTCTAGAACTTGAATTTGATCTGCACTGTAACTGCTGGTCATGGATTTTCTCCAATAAGGGCTTTTAAACGGTTTTTTTGCCACTGGAGGGCAAAATACTTAAAAATTATAACATAAACCGATTAAAAACGGATTAATCCCTATTTGAACATATTTTTAGATAGGGGATCAAAGAAATAGTTGAGAGTTGAGAATTGAGGGTTGAGAGTTGAGGTCAAGAAGACTTGCGAAAAAACTAATCAGCTTAGACCCATTTAAGCGGGAAAATTAGCGATCGAGACGATCGCACTGCATGAATTGTACTATTTTTTGAGTTTCGCAAGATGTCTAATATTTGAGCTTGTGAATTACATATCTTATCCCCTTGCTGAAAAAGGGAGTTTTCAGGTAAGGAATTAGCAAATTCAAGAACTTTTTGCTGTTTTTCTAGCGGTAAATTTTAGACATCTCCATAAATTATTGTAGAGAAGTTAAATTGATGGAGATATCTATTAAATAAATATATTTGATTTGACTTATAGATGTCATAATAGAATTAAACTACTTTCTCTCCTGAATCAGAGATTCTTAGAACAATCATTTTATCGATCAGAATCAATATGAATAAAAAGGATAATACAGACTTAACGGAAGAAAAGACTGAGAATTCAGTAAAAGTTGAACCTACTAGCGCTCAAGAGTCAACTGAACGAATTAACGCTTGGAGTGGTTTACTCAATTCGATTGCGAATGTGCTGAAATCCTTTGCTCCTTGGCTTTGGGCGCTAGTAGTAGTTATTGTCATTATTCCCTTGGTCGGACAATTAGTTATTGCAAAATCTTTCAATGCGCCCCCTCCAGAAAAAAGAGAAGTCACCATACAAGTTAAATCTCCCGACTGGAATAAAGTAGATGAAGCCATAAAAAATGGTCTCCAAACCGCCAATGAAAATACGAAAAATTATGCGGAACAAGAGTTACAAACTTGGGTAGATGACTTAATAACAAAAGTGGATCCTGGTTTTCTTGATTGGTATTTTGGCTATGTAAATCAAAAAGAAATTGAATATAAGGGTTTTTTCACCGCAATTAAAACAGGAGTTACTAATTTAATTGGATTAACTAATATAGGACTTACGCATTGACAACAAAAGATAAATATGCATTCACTCTTTTGAGGTAACGAAAAACTTAGTTATTGAGAAATAGTAAATTCTGGCGGTAAATTATTCACAATAAAAGAACGAATCACTTCATTAAATAGATTTCTTTTCCGTTCATACCAATTTATTATTTCCGAATTAAACCGTGCTATTTCTAATTGGATAAAACCCACAATGGAACTAAAAATATGCGTTTTTATGGCATCGGTTTTTCTGACTTGAAACCTTTCAATATTGGCTACTTGTTTTAAGGCTCGATGATACTGTTCTATCCCCCAATGTTGGTCATGAATTAAGAGAAAAGTT
>JAABRE010000004.1 GCA_011391125.1 Synechococcales cyanobacterium S06 | reverse complement strand
AGGGTAGCCAAGTGTGGAGTGGATAACCGCTGAAAGCATCTAAGTGGGAAGCCCACCTCAAGATGAGTGTTCTCACCCTTTATGGGGTAAGGTCACAGGAAGAACACCTGTTGATAGGCACTAAGTGGAAGTTCAGTAATGAATGTAGCTGAGGTGTACTAATAGACCGAGGGCTTGACCTAAAACACGTATTTAATCTTTTCTCTTCTGTGCAGTCTTGAGGGTGTCACTCTCACAGTCTTGCTTGGTGTCTCTAGCATTATGGACCCACTTCTACTCCATCCCGAACTAGATAGTGAAACGTGATTGCGGCGAAGATACTTGGGGGGTAGCCCCCTGGGAAAATAGTTCGATGCCAGGCTTAATACTCAAAACACATCGCCTCCCCTCTTTTCGGGAGGCTTTGTTGTATCTAACTTACTTCTTGACAAAAGGCTTTATCTGTGCTATTTCTCACGCTGCGAAGGCGCCAAGGGAGTGATCGGTTGGTGTCCTCATTCTGGGTTTTTGTCTCACGCAAAGGCGCGAAGGCGCAAAGAAGAACGCAAAGATTGAGAAATGATTATTATAATTAATGACTTCAGGTTACTTTTTCAGGAAAACTTGATAAGTTCAAGGGAAATATGCAAGCCATTTTATAACAATTATCTAATTTTAACCCCACTTACTTTTTGTAATCAGTCAAACAATTTAGATAAAATCAAGATAAAAAATGGCTCGATATCCCTAACCTTTAAATATTTTACCTAAATTGTTTGATTCAATTTTAATTCCTCCAAAAGTTAGCGAAGAAGTTGGGGTCTTTTTCTCGTGGTTGGAGATTAAAAATAGCTCGGCTCAAGGGTTAATTTTAGCCTTAAAATTGTTAGTTGATCATGGAGACGCTGAAGCGCTTGCCCTTGGTTATGAATTAAATGTTAAAGTAATTTTAGATGAGCAAAAAGTACGTCAAGTAGCCAGAAAAATGAAGGTCAGTTTTAGCGAGACAATTGCTATTTTAAGTTAAGCTAAACAAGGGGGGATTGATTTTTATTTTCAGTTTTACAACTTAAACAAGAAGCTTTAAAAATTGTTAATGAAGTTTAAATTTATACTTGGAAAGTATGATATTAGATCATGGATTGAGCCGCTTTCTTGACTATAAACAAGGTGAGAATTGCTGACTTCTCAGCAATCCTCACCAATTAAAACACAAAATCATTCGCTGTAATTAAACCACTGTTGTCAACACCCAACAAATTTGCTAATACTTGTGTACCAAATTTAATTTGGGTATCAGCACCAAGATCAACAATCCTTAATTTACCAAAAGTCAAATTACCTGTTAACTGCAATTTGTCGATACCATTTTGAAAATCGGTGATTCGATCAGCACCTGAAGAGGCCGCCAAGATAAAGTGATCGCTTCCTGCACCTCCCGTCAAGATATCCTTACCCTTACCACCGCTTAAAACGTCATTTCCGGCCTCACCAAACAGCTTGTCGTTGCCCTCATCTCCGCTAAGATAATCATTTCCAGCTTTTCCCCTTAAAATGTCTTCACCTTTTTTTCCAGTGAGATAATCATTGTCTAAAGAGCCTGAAATGGTGTCATTTCCACTGCTACCGCTAGTAGGATTGACCTCAATTTTAGCGAAAAGACCTGCCGATGTTGTTGCCTCTTCCCAAACATGAAACTCTTTGGTAATTGTTTGACCATTATCTTGACTAAAACCTAGTAACTCAATCCGATAATCAATTCCGTTAACGGTAAACACATTATTGGGGATTTTATTAACAGGATAAATATAATCAGCATTTTCTTCTGAAGTTCCATTGTTAGGTGTACTAACAATATCAAATTCAAATTCAAAATCCTCAGTAATTCTGTTAGGATTAAATAGTTCTAACTCAAGTTCTAAAGGTACTGCTTCCACCTCAGTTCCCTTGTAACTTATGCCATTGTAATATATTAAATTGCCCACCTGAAAGGGAGAATCCAGTGAAATAGAAAAAGGATTAATGATAAAACTTAATTCATTGGGGTATTCTCCATAATCAGCTACTCCCCAATTAAATGTGTGTGTTTCTACTCCAGCAAATACGGGATTATTATTTTCTCCAGGAGTTGGTTCTCCCCATTTACCATTTAAAAAACCGGAAAATTCAACCATAAAACCTCCTTAATATATATAGAAAACTATCTAACACAACCCTGTTCTTTGGGTGCGTCACATTTGAAAAATAATGCTTAAGCCGATAATTTGTCTGTGTGACGCACCCTACGAGTATTATTGTTTGGGGGTCACTACTGTGAAAAGTGTTTTAATGCACTATATTTACATTAACGGCAAGATGACCTTGATTTAATTACGAAAAGTACGCTTTTTAGTATGATGAGAAAATTAGGAAAAATATTTAAGGTATGATAAGTTTAAATAAATCAGATTTGATAAATTTATGAAGATTCCTGAAGTGATAAAATTAGCTGATGATTTAATTTTTTCTCATACTGGTAAACACCTTGATTACATTCAAAAAGCTATTATTAATGGTACTTTAGAACATAAAAATTATACGACGATTTCTGACGAAATTAACTGTAGCGAAAGTCATGTTAAAAATACTGGTGCTGAACTTTGGCAAGTTTTATCTAATATTTTAGGTGAAGATATTACTAAGAAAAATTTTAAACATATTTTTAATAATGCCAAAATTTATAATAATTTCTCTCCTAGTTTTGTCAGTGATAATTTAACGGTCAGTAATCTTAATTTTTGTGGGGAAAAACAGAAACCAGGTTTCTTTGAGAAACCTGGTTTCTCCAAGGAAAAAGAAACTGATTTAAGTTATGTTCCGCGAAATGTTAATTTTTATGGTCGAAGTTTGGAGTTATCTTTTATTAAACAATGGATTTTAAATGATCAGGTTCGGTTAATTAATATTTATGGGTTAAGTGAGGTGGGAAAAAGTTCTTTGATTGGTTATTTTATTACTCAAATTAAGGAGCATTTTGATTATATTATTTGGCGTAATTTAACTCAATTTTTTACTTTAAATCAGTTAACTGATAATTTAAACCAATATTTTTTAAACTCCGAAAAACCTCCTTTTTCACACCTGTTAGATTATATTCTTAATTATCGTTGTCTGATAATTCTTGATGATTTACAAACTCTGTTTAAAACGGGTGATTTTGCTGGGGAATTTTTACCTGAATACGAAGATTATAGTAAGTTTTTTCAGCAGGTTGTTACTTCCTCTCACGAAAGTTGTGTCATTACTATTAGTTGGGAAAAACCACGAAGTTTATCTAGTTTGGAGGGGAAAAAATCTCCTTTAAAAACCTTAGAATTAAAGGGTTTTGATTACCAAAATACGGATATTTTTAGGGAAAATAATTTATTAGATCAAGATAAATGGTCAGAATTAATGTCCTTATATCAAGGTCATCCTTCATTTTTAAATATTATTTCTGGGATAATTAATTAGTTATTTAATGGTAGTGTATCTCAGTTTTTAGGTTATAACAAAGGCTTATTTTTAGGAGATATTGAGTTAATTTTGTCACGTCATTTAACTCGTTTATCCCCTTTAGAAAATAAGGTTATTTCCTGGTTAGTTAAGGATAATAATTATTTAGATATGCTGAATATTCCTCCTGAATTAGAATTATCTAATCAGGATTTTTTGACTGTAATTCAATCCCTAAATCGACGTTGTTTATTGGAAAAAGTTAAGCAAAATGGAGCTATACTTTTTAAGCTTAATTCTATTTTTCAACATTTTTTACAGCAAAAAAATTAAATAGAGAATAAATATTTGATTTGCAATTGCTCACCTAGTCCAAACATGGGCAAAATGGATAATTAATCAAAGGTTTTTAAACCATATTTTTCACCGTTTTACCCACCCTACTTTAAACTTTTTTTTGCTTTATTAATTATTTCTGTAGCTATTTGTCAATCATTTTCCCTTATATTTACCTCTGATTCTTGTTGGATTATATCTAATACATTAATAACTTCTTGCTGTTTTTTAAGCGATAATTTTCGGAAAGTTTCTAACACTTTGGTTTATAAATCTATAATCATAATTAATATTTATTTAGGAGTATTAGTATCTAATACTTAACACAAAAATAACGATTTGTCAAGTATTTTTTGCTTAATTACTAATAATAATTCCCCAACTGTGGTAATTTTTCACCTCCGATGCTATCATCAAAACAACAGTTATAAAGTAATCAAATATGTCAGAATTACTGGAAAATCGTTATCAAATTATTCGGGAATTGGCCGAAGGTGGTTTCGGGAAAACGTTTATTGCCGAAGATACGCAAATGCCTTCCCACCGTCGTTGCGTGATTAAACAGTTAAAACCCATGGGTGAAGGTTCACAAATTTTTGAATTAATTAAGGAGAGATTTCAAAGAGAAGCGGTAATTTTAGAGGATTTGGGTAATAATAATGGGCAAATTCCGAGTTTATTTGCTCACTTTTCTAGCGAGGGTAAATTTTATTTAGTACAGGAATATATTGAGGGGGAAACTTTAGCAGAAAGGGTCTTAAAACAGGGTAAATTATCAGAAAGTGCCGTTAAAGAAATCCTAATTAAATTGTTAACAGTTTTAGATTTTGTGCATTCTAAAAGAATAATTCATCGGGATATAAAACCAGAGAATATTATTCTTAGAAGTGGAGATGATACACCAGTTTTAATCGATTTTGGTGCAGTTAGGGAAATTATGGGTACAGTTATGACCCCGACAGGTAATTCCACTCGCTCCATTGTCATTGGTACACCGGGTTATATGCCTTCGGAACAATTGGCAGGACGACCAATGTTTACCAGTGACCTGTATGCCCTCGCTTTGACCCTGATTTACGCTCTCACCTCAAAAATGCCCTCCGAGTTCGCTACAGACCCACAAACAGGCAATATAATGTGGTTACAGGATGCTTTTTCGGTGAGTCCCACCCTTGCTAATGTCTTGGAAAGGGCGATCGTTTTCAACCCCAATGAACGTTGGCAAAGTGCGAGAACTATGTTACAAGGGTTACAGGGGCAAACGGCAGCTTCCACAATTTTAGCAGATGAGAATATTAATTATCAGAAAAAACCCGCCGAAACTATTATTGCTGATGTGCCAATTCCGCCTCCTTTACCCACAGAAATAGCGCCTCCTGTTTATCCGAATAATTCGACTGTTATTCAAGGTAATAATAATGCTCCTAATAATAATTTAATGGTGATAATTATTGGGTTATTAATATTAATTGGTTTTGGTGGTTTAGGATTTTTTATGTATCAACAAAACCAACAATATCAAGCACAAATGGCTAAATTAGAAGCAGATCGAAAAAAAGCTGAAGAGGAGAAACAAAAAGCCGAAGAGGAGCGTAAAGCAAAAGAAGCAGAATTAGTGCAACAGCAACAAATTTTAGCAGAAGAAAGCCGACTGAGACAAGAAGCTGAAATTCAAAGACAACAAGAAGCAGCCCGACGACAAGCAGCAGAAGCTACAGCTAGACAACAACAAGCAAGCTTGATCCTAAAAGCTACAAACAACAATTCTAATTATTCAATTCCTTATCGGCCAACTTGTGGCGATTCCTATCGAAGCGGTGAGACATGGTATGCTGTTAATGGTCCTTATGCCGCTTTAAGTACAGTCAAAAGTAATTATTGTGGGGATGCTTATAAGAAAAGTCAAAGTATTCAGGTGGCTAGTTTTACTGATTATAATAGAGCCCAAGAATTTGCGGCTGGCCTTACTTATTTAACAGGTTTTGAATTTGTAGTTAAAGAATCTAATCGTTAGTTTTTTCGATATTTTAGGTTAGATTGAGACTTATTATTAAGTTAGTAAATAAACTTTATTTTTAACCTAAAATATATTAGTTTTAACAGGTATATTATTAATGAATAAAAAATATTTAGCCAAGAATAATAACGTTTTTTTTGAAAATGAGAGTTTATTTAATTTCTCGAATACTCTGATTATTAGTAGTTTAATTGCTTTATTTTTTGTAGCTGGTATATATCTGAAAATTGACTCTGATAAAAAGCAAAAATTCCTTGAAGAAGTAAGACAGAATAATGAAAAAATTAAACAAGAAACTGAAGCACAAAAATTAAATTTATATCAGCTAGAACAAGAAAAACAAAACCAAGAATCTTTACTAAAAAAAGAACAACAGCAAAGATTAGCATTAGAAAATGAAATTAAACAACAGCAAAAACAATCTGAAAAATATCAACTATTACCAACTATAAATGAGGAAAAACAACCCGATAATTCTCAGTTAACAGCGTATATTGATATTAATTTGAAAAATCGTAAATTCTGGTTAACTAAAATGCCTAAAAAAACGGTTGCTTTGACTTTTGATGATGGACCATCTCCCAAATATACTGAACAGGTATTAGATATTTTAAAAAAATATAATGTTAAGGCTACTTTTTTTGTAGTTGGTTATAGAATTGAGCAATATTGTCCGATTCTAAAACGTATTGTTTCCGAAGGTCACGAATTAGGAAATCACACTTATCATCATAATTTTTTAACAAAAATAACTCCCGAATTACAACAACAAGAAATGTACAAAACACAGTTAGCAATTAATAATTGTGTTGGTAGTTCTTATGTTCCACGTTGGTTGAGATCGCCTTATGGTGATCAAGATGAAACTACTTTAGAAATTGCCCATAATTTAGGATTAAATACAGTTTTATGGAGTCTTGATACTAATGATTGGAGGCCAAGTAGTACAAGCAAATCTATTGTTTCTCAAGCAATAAAAACCCATGGTCAAGATATTATTTTAATGCATGATGCTACAGAAGCCAATCCTCAATTGGGATTACCAGAATCTTCTAATAGTCGTCAAAATACAGTAAATTCTTTGGAGGATATTATTATTAATTTACAAGGTGATCAGATTAATTTTGTTACCATGAGTGAAGGGTTTTTGAATTAGTTTGTTAAACGAAATCCGATTTATGATAGCGCTAAAGCGCAACAACCAGCTTTTTACATACCAGATAAATTGAAATTAGGCAAGCTAGAATGTGCCAGTTTAGAAAGTGTCACATTGGGTAGCACAGGGGGAGGGGTTCAGGTTATAAATATTAGTGTGTGAGGAGTGAGGTGAACGAAAAAGCTCTGAGAGTCGAAACAAGGAAAGACGTCTCAGGGCTTTTTCATTGCGACACGATATTAAGCAAAGGTGCAGCCCCTAAGAGTTTTTGCGTGTAAGGGTGTTGGGGTGTCTTAAATATGGTCTCAGTTTCCCCTATTTCGACGATTTTACCCCCCGACATGACCGCAATCCGATCGCACAGGAATTTCGCTACCCAGAGGTCATGGGTGATAAATAAATAAGTCAGGTTAAATTCGGCTTTTAATTCCAGCATTAATTCTAAGACTTGGGTTTGGACGGTAGCGTCAAGCATACTGACGGGTTCGTCACAAATAATCAATTTCGGTTGAGTTATTAAGGCGCGGGCGATCGCCACCCGTTGCTGTTGTCCGCCAGATAGTTGTTTAGGATAACGATAATAATAATCGTCAACGGGGGTGAGGCCAACTCTGGTTAACATTTGCTCTACCTTTAATTTTGCCTCTTTGGAATTGGCTAAACCGTGGATAAATAAAGGATCTGCGATACTTTCCCCAATCCTCATTAAAGGATTTAAACAAGCGTGGGGGTCCTGAAAAATCATCTGCATACTACGGCGAAAAGTTCTCATTTCGGCCACGGAAAGTTGGCTTAAATCTGTGCCTTCAAATTCCACTTTTCCGGCCGTGGGTTTGATTAACTGCAAAATAGTCCGCGAAAGGGTACTTTTTCCGCAGCCTGATTCCCCAACTAAGCCCAATATTTCCCCCGGATATAGTTCAAAATTAAGGTCATCTACTGCTTTAATTAGTTTAGTTTCTTTACTGAAAAACTGCTCGATAAAATTACCTTCTAAGGTGTAATATTGTCTCAGATTTTCTATTTTTAAAAGGGGTTTTTCTGGCAATTTAACCTTAGTTTCACCGGTCTTTTCTTCCTTATTACTGTGAATATGTAAGGCTGAATTTAACAGGGTTTTTGTGTATTCATGTTGGGGATTTTCTAGTAAGCTTTTAATCGTTCCTGTTTCGACCATTTTACCTTGATACATGACGGCCAGGCGATCGCAATATTCGCCAACCATAGCTAAATCGTGGGAGATGAGCAATAAAGCCATGTCTCTTTCTTGGCAAAGTCGGCTTAATTCCTGCAAAATTTCGGCTGAGACGGTAACATCAAGGCTGGTGGTGGGTTCATCAGCAACGATCATTTTTGGATTGAGCAACAAAGCGAGGGCGATCGCCACTCGTTGACGCATACCACCGCTAAACTCGTGGGGATACTGACTCCAACGGGTTTCTGGGATTCTCACGGCCGCCAAAGTTTCGAGAGCTTTTTGTTTGGCCTCTTGACGGGACAACTTGGGTTGATGGGCCAGCAAGGTTTCGATACAATGCTCGCCAATGGTCATTAAGGGGTCTAAACGGGTCATGGGGTCTTGGAAAATCAAACCGATGACTTCGCCGCGAAATTGACGCATTTCTGAGGGGTTGAGGGCATAAATTGATTGCCCCTGGTATGTAATTAATCCCTCGATGCGACATTGTGGGGATAGTAAACGCATGGCGGCTTTGCCAATGGTTGATTTCCCGCAGCCAGATTCGCCGACTAAACCAAGGCGATCGCCCGGATTGAGGCTAAAGGAAACGTCATTAACGGCCCAATTCGCGTTTTGAGAGTAGGAAATTTTGAGGTTTTCTAAGGAAAATAAAGCCATGTCAGTTATCAGTTATCAGTTATCAGTTATCAGTTATCAGTAAGCTGTTAATCATTTAAATTGCTAGATGCAAAAGCGTGTAAACATGGGAGTGCGGGTATCTTACCTGCTACAAAAGTCCAGTTTAAATGCGTAACAGCTTAATTCCTTTTTACTTAATTATATTTTCACAGTATAAAATTAATTTTGTTAAATAATTATTAATTGTGTTCAAATGTTTGTGATTTGTGGTTGATTGACGGGAGGTTAATAGGAACATAATTTGTGTTTCTAGTAATTTGAAACTGCGATGAATTTCTGTCTGTAAACTTTGCCATTTCTGGTAGTTTGGTCCTTCTAATTCATTACCTGTTAAGATGATAATTTTTTCGGTGAATTTCTGTTGTAATTCTTGGTAAATTTGTTTTAAGTTATCTTGTTCAGTTGATTTTAAATTTTGTTGCATTTTTAGCAATAAACTTAAAAATTCTTGATAATTTTCAAAATCGGTTTTCGGTAACATCTCAAAATTAGTTAAATTTGGATTAAAATAATTACACAAGTAAACTAGCATTCGTCGAATGTCCATAGTTAACTCTCAATATTAGTATTTAATAGAGAAAATAAGTTATGAACGCTACTACTGTCAATCTTACTGAAAATGTCCGTCAAGAATTGCAACTTCCTGATTGGTTGCAACGATGTTTGATTATTGATTCCTCCGATTTAGGTGAGTCTGATACTGATAATAATTTAATCTGTCGCGCTTTTAATTTTGCTTATTTGCTCCATGAAGGGCAATATCGCAAATCTGGTGAACCTTATATCGCTCATCCTGTGGCTGTTGCGGGGTTATTGCGGGATATGGGAGGAGATAGCGCGATGATTGCGGCCGGTTTTTTGCATGATGTTGTCGAAGATACCGACGTAACTTGCGAAGAAATAGAAGCCAAGTTTGGTGTGCAAGTCAAAGAATTAGTAGAAGCTGTAACCAAGTTGTCAAAATTCAATTTTTCCAGTAAAACTGAGCGTCAAGCTGAGAATTTTCGGCGAATGTTTTTAGCAATGGCCAAAGATATTCGGGTGATTGTGGTTAAATTGGCTGACAGACTCCATAACATGAGAACTTTGGAACATTTGTCACCGGAAAAACAAAGGTTAATTGCCACAGAAACTCGGGAAATTTTTGCCCCTTTAGCTAATCGTTTGGGAATCGGTTTTTTGAAGTGGGAATTGGAAGATTTGTGTTTTAAATATTTAGAACCTGAAGAATATCGCCGCATACAATTATTAGTAGCTGAAAGACGAACTGATCGGGAATTAAGATTAGAAAAAGTTATCGAAACTTTGCGGCTAAAATTGCGGGAATTGGGGGTTCATGTTTTTGAATTGACGGGAAGACCGAAGCATCTTTATGGTATTTATAATAAGATGGAAAAACAGCAAAAAGAATTTAATGAAATTTATGATTTAGCTGGGATTCGGGTAATTTTAGAAACTAAGGATGAATGTTATCGTACTTTGGCCGTTGTGCATGATGAATTTCGTCCCATTCCGGGTCGTTTTAAAGATTATATTGGTCTTCCTAAACCGAATCGTTATCAATCTTTACATACAACGGTAATTGGGTTAAATGGCCGTCCTTTGGAAGTACAAATTCGCACCTTAGAAATGCATCATATTGCCGAATATGGGATTGCAGCACATTGGAAATATAAAGAAAGTGGTGGTTCTCATAATACGCAAATGAACTCCACCGATGATAAATTTACCTGGTTAAGACAGCTTTTAGAATGGCAAAATGATCTTAAAGATGCTCAAGAATATATTGATAGTTTGAAGGACAATTTGTTTGAGGATGATGTGTATGTTTTCACCCCTCAAGGTGATGTCATTAACTTAGCAAAAGGTTCGACTCCAGTGGATTTTGCCTATCGTATTCATACCCAGGTTGGCCATCAAATGAAAGGGGCGAAAGTTAATGGAAAATGGAGCGTTTTGGACCAACCTTTACATAATGGAGATCTGGTAGAAATTATTACCAGTAAAAATAGTCGGCCTAGTTTAAATTGGTTAAATTTTGTCGTTACTCCCACTGCAAAAAATCGTATTCGTCAGTGGTATAAGCGATCACATCGTGATGAAAATATCTTACATGGTCGAGAATTATTGGAAAAAGAATTAGGTAAAAGTGGTTTAGAATCCTTGCTAAAATCTCAACCAATGCAACAGGTTGCTCATAAACTTAATTATCAGAATGTGGATGATTTATTAGCAGCTTTAGGTTATGGAGAAATCACTTCCAAAAATATTGTTAATCGACTTCGAGAACTTATCAAACTGCAACAACCTGTAACAGAAAAAGAGGTAAAACAAAACGAAAAACCGAACTATCTTCAAGTAATTTCTAATCAGAAAATTAGTGATTCACCTATTGCTGGACTTGAGGGTTTATTGTATCATATTGCTGGTTGTTGTAAGCCATTGCCCGGTGAACCAATTATTGCGGTAGTGACCAGAAATGCCAAGGGAATTTCGGTGCATCGTCAAGGTTGTCCCAATGTGGAAGATGTCCCCGGAGAACGGTTAATTCCTATTAGTTGGAATGAGACTAATGGTAAGGGGAGAAGTGACACTTATCCCGTAGATTTACAGATTGAAGTGATTGATCGGGTGGGGGTTTTAAAGGATATTTTGGGTAAATTATCTGACCAAAATGTTAATATTAGAAATGCGGGAGTTAAAACCAGTTTTGGACGACCTGCTTTAATTTCTTTACTTCTTGATATTAAAGATCACCAACAATTAGAATATATCATTACAAGTATTAGAAAAATGAGTGATATTCTTAATATTCGTCGTGTTAATGAGCTCGAAAATTAACAATTGTCATTTCAGTTATCAGTTACCAGTTATCAGTTACCAGTTACCAGTTAACAGTAGGGGTTAACGGCCGTTAACTCCTACACGAAATGAAGTCAGTAGAATGAATAATATTCTTCTATTTTTCCTCTTAAAAGAGGAGGAAACCACAAAATCTGCGGCTTTTTGGTCAAGGACTTATTAGAATAGGTTTCTACTGAATTAACTAACAAGTAATAACTAAAATGACCATATTTTCTGCTCCCAATCTTGACAAAATACGGGCTAAAAATCCGGTTACTTTGTCGGCAAATACTTCTTTAATAGACGTACTTAAATTAACAGTGTGGAAATAAATATAATCGCTGCATTATCCTTTCTTCTGACCCTAAAATAGTCAGAATTTTTACCAAAAAAAGGGAAACCTCCCCAATTAGTTGAGAAAAAAGAATTATTCTGATTCTTCTTTTCAAGTCTCCCCTCCTCTTGAGGAGGAAATTGTTAATTGTTAATTGTTAATTGTTAATTTACATGACCGATGATTCGGAAATTGCTCATCAAGAGGAGTTTCTGACCAAACAAAATCAGCCACCGACTTCGGCTTTTATTTCTTAATTAACAAAAGAACATCAAAAGGTGATAATTAAATTACAACAGGAAAAACAAAATATTGAAAATGAATTATCTTGATTGGAAACAACAACATCCTTCTATTTTAGTGGTTGATGATGATAAAGTGATCAGAACTTTAATCGCAAAAGTTATGGAAAAAGAAGGCTATCAAGTCACACAAGTGACCAATGGTTTAGAATGTCTCGAAAGTTATCTCAAAAATCCGCCGGATTTGGTTCTTTTAGATGCACAAATGCCCGTTATGGATGGTTTTACTTGTTGTCAAGAATTAAAAAAACTCTCAGCTAAAAACTCCATTTTTAATGATTATAATAAAACCCATGAAAGCGATAAAATTCTTGCTTCCATTGATAAATTACCAATTTTGATGATTACTGGTTTAGACGATGAAGAATCTGTTAATAAAGCCTTTAATGTCGGTGCTACTGATTATGTTACCAAACCCATTCATTGGGCAGTTTTAAAGCAAAGAGTTAGACGTTTATTAGCTCAAACTCGTTTGTATCAACAATTAGAAATAGCTAATCATGAATTAAAAAGATTAGTTAATATTGATTCCTTGACTCAGTTATCAAATAGACGACGTTTTGACGAATATTTATATCAACAATGGGGAGTAATGGCCCGACAAGAACAACCCCTTTCTTTAATACTTTGTGATATTGATTTTTTTAAATTTTATAATGATACTTATGGTCATCAAGCGGGTGATCAATGTTTAGAAAAAATCGCTAATGTTATTAGTAATCAAGCTAAACGAGCTGCGGATTTAGCAGCTCGTTATGGTGGTGAAGAAATGGCGGTAATTTTGCCAAATACGGATAGTAAAGGTGCTTTTATGGTGGCCGAAAATATACGCCAAAAAATTGCTTCTTTAAAAATAATACATCAAGCTTCCCGTGTCAGTGATTATGTTAGTATTAGTTTGGGAATAGCTTCTTGTATTCCTGATGTTAATTCCAGCCCTAAAGAGTTAATAAAAAAAGCAGATGAAGCCTTATATAAAGCTAAAGATACGGGTAGAAATAGAGTAGCAATTAACAATTAATCTAATAGTTAAATCCACTACCCCATAAGTTATTTTGGTTGCCAAAAATATTTAATATAAACTAGCTACATAGTCACCATAACCGTTGTAAGGTAAAGTTTCCTTAATTTGCCAGCTTATATTGGGACCATTACTAATAAATTTTTCCGTAGCTTGTGACCAACGGGGATGGGGTTTGGTCGGGTTAACATTTGCTTCAAAATCGTATTCAGAGGCGTTAATTGTGTTCCAATAAGTAGCTGGTTGAGTCGCTAAAAATTCGATTTTCACAATGGATTTTGCCCCCTTAAAACCGTATTTCCAAGGAAGAACCATCCGTAAAGGTGCACCGTGTTGTTTTGGTAATTCATGACCATAAATTCCGATCGCCAAAAATGCCAATTCATTCGCCATTTCTTCTATTCTTAAACCCTCAGTATAAGGCCAAGGAAGTTCTCCTAAATGTATCCCAGGACCAGTGGTAATTTGGGGATCATAAAACGAAGTAAAACGGACATATTTAGCCTCGGAAGTTGGTTCAACTGCTGCCAGTAATTTTTTCATGGGAAAACCCAACCAAGGTAACACCATAGACCAAGCTTCTACACAGCGAAAACGATAAATTCTCTCCTCTAATTCAAACTCTTTTTTGATAGTATCTAAGTCATAAATACGAGGTTTTTTAACTAAACCAGTTACCTCAATTTTCCAGTTATCTAAAGGTAATTTTTGCGACTTTAACCAGATATTTTTAGTACCGCCAAATTCATAAAAATTGTTATATTTGGCCGCTAATAATTCCTCCGTTATAGGGCGATCTACTTGTGCAAATTTAGGGTTAGTAATTGCCATTAATTTCGGCGAATTTATGGTATTTTCTAAAGCAGTTTCCGAGGCAGATTTTTGACAACCTGTTAAAGGTAATAAACTAGAAGTAAGACCAATTCCGATTAAACTTTTCAGGAAATTACGACGGCCAAAATAAACACTTTCGGAAGTTACTTCATTTTCGGAAATCTGCCAAGATGGTTTGTAAATATAATTCATAACTAACTTTTTTAACTAATTTTTGATCTGAGAAATTCGAAATCTTCGGATTTCTGACTTGTTGACAGCAACCTGTTATAATCACTTAAAGATCAATTATATTTTAACTTATGAAACTCAAATTATTTGGCTTCGGAATGATCACCATTTTAGGCACAGCAGGCTTAATTTGGCTAGTAAATTTACCTTACCCCATGATTCGTCGGCCGGTGGCCAAAGTTGCACCGATTCTGCTATTACCGAGTTACCTGAGCATGGATTATAACTACCGGGAGGCGATCGCCAACGTTGAGCAATCCGACCAGTTAATTATTCAAGCTACGAGCAACGCTGATATTCAACTCGGTGCTGAAAAAACACAATTAGCCAAAGAAAACTTAAACGCACTCCCAGTATGGTTTTTAGGCTACGAGCCCCAAAAAGTCTGTAGTTTTTTTTCGTGTAGT
Organism: Synechococcales cyanobacterium S06; assembly: GCA_011391125.1. Taxonomy (GTDB): domain Bacteria; phylum Cyanobacteriota; class Cyanobacteriia; order Cyanobacteriales; family JAABRE01; genus JAABRE01. The sequence goes on along the minus strand of JAABRE010000004.1, from coordinate 87,862 downwards.
TGGCAGTTTACCATCGACGAATTTGAAGCAGCACGCCGTAAAATTGGTCGCATGGAAGCGAAGGTTTTTCAGGAACAAAACGCCTTGACGGAATTAGACAAAGCTGAAGCTACGATACAACAGTCTCAACAAGCCTATCCAGCAGCGACTGATCCAGCAACGCAAAAAACCATCGTTAATTCATGGCAAACGGGACTAGATCAAATAAGTCAAATTCCCCAAGAAACCTTTGCTGGAAAACAGGCTCAAACTAAATTGGTAGCATATCAGAGAGACTTTCAGGAAGTGGTCGGCGTTGTTTCGGATACCCAACAAACCAACACCATGATTAGTGTAGCGCAACAATTTGCCATTCAAGCGGTGAAAATGTGCGAAAATCCGCCCTATAAGGTAAATTTCTGGGAAAAATGCCAAAATTTATGGCAAGAAGCCATTAGCAAAGTTGAGCAAATACCTCAGAATAATATTGGCTATTTAGAAGCACAAACTTTATTGGCGAATTATCAAGGTAATTTAGCAACCATCGAAATTAGGAAAGAAAATGAGGACAAATCTACTCAAATTTTTCAAGAAACACAAAGGAAAATAGACAGTTTAATTGCTTCTACTCCGAGTAATCCCCAAGACTTAAATGTTAATAAAACTAAAGCAGAATTGCAAAGTATTATTAATGATTTAAAACAGGTGGAAGCGGGTACAACCGTTTATTCTCAAGCACAAGATTTACTTAAAAATGCTCACAATAAGTTTAAAGAATTGCAATAATGATCGCTGTAAGGTGGGAAACATTTTAACATTTGATCTCCCTACTATATTAATGACCAGAAAAGCGGGACTTTCCTCCCCTCTTATTCATAAATTGATTTTACAAGTTGCCAATAATATTTAAGTTAAAATAAGATAAACATCTCAAATAATTAGGGTAAAACTATGGTTCAACAATTGACTAAAGAAGTAACTCCCATTTTAGAACCTGATATTAGTAATTTAATCACGGAGGATGACACACCGGTGGATAACTTTTGTTCAGAAAAGCATCAACGTTTGTTAACCAGCGTTTTGTATAGTGCAAAACCAACAGAGTTATTTTTAGCAGCTGCGAATGTGGGTATTTATCATAATATTGGAATGCCTCCCGTTGTGCCTGATGTTTTTGTCAGTTTAGACGTGACAACTCCAGAAAATTGGTGGGAAAAAGCCCATCGTTGTTATTTGGTTTGGGAGTTTGGTAAAGTACCCGAAGTGGCGATCGAAATTGTTTCTAATAAAATCGGCGAAGAATTAGGCGAGAAATTAAAAATTTATCAACGAATGCGGGTTAGTTATTATATAGTTTATGATCCGGCTCAACATTTAGGGGAATCCAGATTGCGCATTTTTGAAATCAAGGGAAGTAAGTATTTTGAAACCCAAGAAACTTGGTTAGAACAAGTGGGTTTAGGTTTAACTCTTTGGTCAGGGGAATTTGAAGGTAGAAATGATATTTGGTTACGTTGGTGCGATCGCCATGGTAACATTCTCTTAAGTGGAGATGAAAAAGCCTCTGAAGCAGAAAATCGTGCCTCTGAAGCAGAAAATCGCGCCTCTGAAGCAGAAAATCGCGCCTCTGAAGCAGAAAAGAAAGCTCAAAAATTAGCGGCACAATTGAGATCATTAGGAGTTGAACCAGAATAAATTAGTAGGCAATTATTTTAACTTATTAATTATCTTTAATTGCCCACCTTTTTTAACGACGAAGGAACTTAACTTTTAAACCATCTTGGGGAATTGGTGTGGGAATAACTTTCATTTCAAGGTTTTGATCTGGTAATAATTCCCAATCATAATTACCCACTAACATAGCCGCAAAAATTTTCATTTCTAACCGCGCAAATTCCTTGCCGATACATTCCCTTAAACCGCCTCCAAAAGGAAGATAACTAAAACTTTTTTGCTTATCTTCTTCCCTTTCTGGACTAAAGCGATCTGGGTCAAATTGTTCGGGATTTTGATAAATTGCAGCGTCATAATGACTCTGTTTAATATTATATTGAACTGTCCAACCTTGGGGTATTAAATAACCATTAAACTCAAAGGTTTCTATCACTTCGCGAAAACCTCCTGTCACCGGAGGAATAAAACGTAACACCTCCTTGAGAACTTGGTCAAGATAGGTCATTTGCTTTAAATTTTCCAGGGTAAAAGGATTAGAAATGCCCAATTTTTCCTGTTCTTGACGCATTTTTTCCTTGACTTCGGGGTGTTGAGAGGTTAACAGACAAAAGGAAGTTATTCCCGAAGTTAAAGTTTCGTGACCAGCAAATAATAAGGTAAGTATTTGGTCCTTTAATTCCGCTAAACTAAGGCTATTTCCCTCCTCATCTTTTGCTTGTAAAAGTAATCCTAAAGTATCCTCACCAAAGTCAGTAGATTTTTGTCTTTCGACAATAATTTTTTCGATATATTTAAGTAAATTTTCCCGGGCTTTTTTCGCTTTCCCAAAAGTAGTCCAAGGTAAATTAATTGGCAGGCTAAATAAACCACTAACCCAACTTTCAAAAAGTGTTCCTAAAGTAGTTTCTGAACCTTTTTCATCACCAACAAATAAACTACTCGCAATATCAAAAGTATAATTTCTTAACTCAGGATACCAAGTTAAAGTATGCTCTTTTTCCCACTTTGTTAAATATTTATTAGTAATATTTGTCATGGTGGGAATATAACTTTCTAAAGCTCGCGGTTGAAAAGCCTGATATAATAATTTTCGCCGCTCAGTGTGAATGTTGCCTTGTTGTACTGATAAAGAACCAGGTCCGAGCAGCTCTCTTGTACTTTTTGGCCAAGCCGCCCGCACATATTTATTCTCATTTTTGAATAAAAAAGTGTTGGCTTCACTTCCGATCATCACCACCGTTGAATTACCAAATAGGTTAGTTTTAAAGGTGTTTCCATACTTGTTTAACCTCTTTTTTTGAAACTGGCGATCGGTCAGAAAACTCAGGGTTTCCCCTATTAAAGGTAGCCCGAAACTACCAGGAGGTAGGGGATAATTTGACGGGGATTTTTCAGTTAGCATATTTTCTAAACCAAGAATTAATAAGTTTACATTTCTTAAATATAAGAAATTAGAGAATAAATAAGTTTATGATCAAAAGTAATTATTAAAATGTCATTATTTGCAGAGATTGTCGCCATCAATGAGTATTAATATTTCTGTTTTAGACGAATTACTAAAAATATTACCGAATTGGCGGCCACAAATGTATTTTAAGTCGTCATTAACGGCTTTGTCCCATGCCATGGAAGATCAAGTTTTGGCCGGCAGTTTTCAACCCTTGATTATTGCTAGTTTTCAGCAAGAACGTTTTTATCGCCAAGAAGCGCACCGCTATAATCGTATTGCCCAAAAAAGCGATCAAGTTTATATTTTAGCTGCTCCCGAAACGGAATTTAAAAATGCTTCGGAGGTTTATGAAACCATAGCTTTCAACTCTGAAGATAGTTTAAGTCAAGAATGGCACTTAGTGGTAATTGGAGAACAATATGCCAGTTGTTTGATTTGTCGCGAAAAAATTGGCCATCCTTTAAGCCCAAATTATGATGTCATTGATAACAATCGGCGTTTTGAAGGAATTTGGACATTCGATCGCCAAGTTAGCTACAAAGCAGCGGATATCTTGTTAAAAAGGGTCTTAAAATATCGACCAGAATTAGAAACAAAAATTGCCCAAGGACGAAAATTACTGCTAGGTTGGCAACTAAAACGTAACAAGAAAAATTTAATTACCACCGAATCCGATCCTTTTGTGCAAAGGCTTTTAAACTACCTTCAAGCTAGTCAATATAAGCTCATGAAAGCTAATCGAAATCTGGCAATTAAGGAGCATAAAGAACGTTTAATTAATGATCTGACCATGACCATTAGACGGTCCTTAGATCCTGATGAAATTATGCAATTAGCAGTGCAAAAATTAGGGGAAGGTTTAGGAGTTTGTCGTTGCGTTGTTTATCGTTGCCATGAAAATGACGCTGTCGCCACCATTAACCATGAATTCTTAACCCCCGGTATTAAATCTTTGAAAGGAAAAAAATGGCCTTTACAAGATAATCCTTTATTTCAACAGATGTTAGAATTACGGGAATCCATTAGCATTGATAATACTTTCAGTGATCACCGCATTTCCATCAAAGCCATTGAAAATTTAGTGTCTAGCTGTTCAATTTCATCTTGGCTCTTAGTTCCGGTACTTTACCAAGGAAAAGTACTCGGAATGGTGGAATTACACCATTGTGAACCGATTCCCGAACCATGGCAAAGTGAGGATATTGCCCTCGTGGATGCGATCGCCACCCAAATCGGAGTCGCCTTAATTCAAGCGGAATCCTACGCCAATTTAGAGGATTTAAACGAACAACTAGCGGCCTTAGATCGCACTCGTTCTAACCTAGTAGCCATAACCGGCCACGAATTGCGCACTCCCCTTTCCACCATTCAAGTATGCTTAGAAAGTCTCGCAAGCGAGCCGGATATGCCCCTAGAATTACGTCAAATCATGCTAAATACAGCCCTGATAGACGCGGAAAGGATGCGCAAACTGGTGCAAGATTTTCTCACCCTCTCCCAACTCGAAAGTGGTAGGATTGAATGGAATATTGAAGCCTTATCCCTGCAAGAATGCGTCGAATTAGCGATCAGTAACGTAAAAGCACATTTTCGATCGCAAAAATTACCCCAAATAACCGCTCCTATTTCCCCCGACTTACCCCTCGTCAAAGCGGATGGAGAATGGTTAGTGGAAGTTTTGGCGAAATTATTGGATAACGCTTGTAAATTTAGCAACGAAAAAGGGCAAATTACCATCAAAGTTAACACCAAAGGTCGCTCCAGCTTAGAAGTAACCATAGCCGACACGGGAAGGGGCATTGAAACCAACAGCTTAGAGACAATTTTTGATCGCTTTTACCAAGAAGAAGGATCATTACGTCGCAGTGTCGGGGGAACTGGATTAGGATTAGCTATCTGTCGGCAAATTGTCAAAGGATGGGGGGGACAAATTTGGGCTCAATCAGAAGGAAAAAACAAAGGCAGCGAATTTCATTTCACCATCCCCATTTTTAGTGGTTGAAATAAGTAACAAGGAAAATATAACAAAGTGTTACAGATCGTAACAGTTAAATAAGATTAAAAGGAAACGTCAGTATAATATAGCGAAAGTGAAGTTAAAATAAGCTTTACTGAGAATATTCTCTAAATATATTTTTTGAGAGACGTTTAATTATGACAGAGATTAAGCTTACTGGAAAAATGCCTCAATTTGGAGGTAGTACCGGCGGTTTGTTGAGCAAAGCTGACAGGGAAGAAAAATACGCCATCACTTGGAGCAGCAAAACTGAACAAGTATTTGAAATGCCTACTGGTGGCGCAGCGGTCATGAACGCTGGCGAAAACCTACTTTATTTTGCTCGTAAAGAGCAGTGTTTAGCTTTGGGTACTCAATTAAGAACCAAATTTAAACCCAAAATTCAAGATTACAAAATCTACCGCATTTATCCCAGTGGTGAAACCCAATTTCTTCACCCTGCTGATGGAGTATTCCCTGAAAAAGTAAATGAAGGTCGTACTTTCAACGGCAAAGTTGATCGCAATATTGGCAAAAACCCAGAGCCCGCAACTCTGAAGTTTTCTGGTAAAGCTCCTTACGAAGTCTAACTTCTAACAATTAACAATTGACAATTGCGGGTAAAATTTTCCTTATTGATTTTACCAATTAATTGTTAATTGTTAATTGAAAAAAAGTTTAATTATTAATTATCCATAGCAAATAATCATTATTAATTATTCACTAATAACTATTACTTATTAACTATTATGATTTTTCCTGATTTTGAGCAGTTTTGCGTACTCGCTAAACAGGGTAATTTTATTCCTGTCTATAAAGAATGGATCGCCGATTTAGAAACCCCTGTTTCCGCTTGGTATAAGGTTTGTGGTGATAGTCGTTACAATTTTCTCCTCGAATCCGTCGAAGGTGGTGAGAAAGTCGGCCGCTACAGTTTATTAGGTTGCGATCCCGTGTGGACTTTGGAAGCTAGGGGCGAAATCACCACTCAAACCCATCGGGATGGCACTATTGTCGAATTTAACGGCAATCCTTTTGAGATACTTGACAATTGTTTAAACAAAATTCACCCCGTTAAATTGCCCCAGTTACCCTCGGGAATTGGCGGTTTATTTGGCTTTTGGGGTTATGAATTGATTAACTGGATCGAGCCTAGAGTACCGATTCATCCCGCCACCGAAGCCGATTTACCCGATGGCGTGTGGATGCAAATTGACAACTTGATGATTTTTGATCAGGTACAACGGAAAATTTGGGCGATCGCCTACGCTGATTTACAGAACCCCGACACCAGTTTAGAGGAAGCATATCAAATCGCCTGCGATCAAGTCACGAAGTTAGTATTAAAACTGCAATTACCCGCCCCAGTGCAAGCAAAACCCTTAGAATGGGTGTCTATTGCAACAAAAGAACAAGAAAAAACCGAATTAGAATATCAAAGTAACACCGATCAAGACAAATTTTGCGATAATGTGCTAAAAGCCAAAGAATACATCAAAGCCGGGGATATTTTTCAAGTCGTTATTTCCCAACGGTTATCCACTTGTTACAGTGGACACCCCTTTGACCTGTATCGCTCCTTAAGGGTAGTCAACCCCTCACCCTACATGGCTTATTATAACTTTGGTGATTGGCAAATCATCGGTTCATCACCCGAAGTCATGGTCAAAGCCGAAAAAACCGAAAACGGTCAAATCAAGGCCACCGTAAGACCCATCGCCGGAACTAGACCAAGGGGTAAAACCAGCGCCGAAGATCAACGTTTGGCCCTAGATTTATTAGAAGACCCCAAAGAAATAGCCGAACACGTCATGTTGGTTGATTTAGGACGTAACGATTTAGGGCGGGTTTGCGTCAAAGGAAGCGTCAAAGTCGATGAATTGATGGTAATTGAGCGTTATTCCCACGTGATGCACATCGTTTCCAACGTGGTTGGCGAATTAGCACCAGATAAAACCGCTTGGGATTTACTCAAAGCTTGTTTTCCCGCCGGAACAGTCAGTGGAGCGCCCAAAATCCGCGCTATGGAGATAATACAGGAACTTGAACCCTGTCGCAGGGGTCCATATTCCGGGGTTTACGGCTACTATGACTTTGAAGGCCAATTGAATAGCGCCATCACCATTAGGACCATGATTGTACAACCCCGGCCCACTCAACTTGAGGTTTCTGTACAAGCTGGCGCTGGTTTAGTTGCGGATTCCATCCCCGAAAATGAGTATCAGGAAACCCTCAATAAAGCAAGAGGCCTTTTGGAGGCCATTCGCTGTTTGAAATAGTTGTGTTTTATCTCACGCACCCCCCCTTCCCCCCCCTTAAAAAAGGGGGGGCTCCGCAAAGAAACACGCAAGGTTATGGTAGGGTGCGTTACATTTGTCATTAACCCACCCTACAGACTTTTTTTAACTCTTCTAAACCAATCTTTTCTAAACTATTTAATACTAATAAAGCACTTTCAAAATTGTCATTTTTGGTGTAATCATTTACGGTAATTATTGTTGGTAAACCAGCCCTGGTTGCCGCTCTACAACCCTGTTCTGAGTCTTCTATTACTAAACAATTTTCCGCCGCTAAATCCATTTTTTCTATTACATAATTATAAATGTCTGGCGCAGGTTTTTTCTTCTCTACTATGTCCCCTGCTGCTATTATTTCAAAATAAGACGAAACCAAAGTATTGTCTAATAATGCCATGGCGTTGGCTAAAGCGCTGGTCGTGGCGATCGCCAGTCGGATTCCTTGGTTATGTGCTTCAATAATTAAATTTTCTACCCCTGGCCGTAAGGGAATAGTTGCATTGACTAATAAATTTTGATAGAATTGATTTTTAATCGAGTGTAAACGAGGGATCAATTGATCTAAATGATCAGGAGGTGTAAAATCAATGAAATTATCTAAGTAATATTTAATCCGCTCTTTTCCTCCGGCAACTTTTAATAGTTTTCCGTATAAATTTACATCCCATTCCCAACTTAAATTAGCTTGTTTAAAAGCTTGATTAAAAGCAATTCTGTGACCATCTTTTTCGGTTTCAGCTAAAGTCCCATCCACATCAAAAATTAATGCTTGTAATTGTGCCATGAAATCACTACCTTTATCTATTTTTTCCCTTGTTTTTGTCTTATTTTTAACTTCTTGTGCCAATAATACACCTAATTTAAAAAGATTCAAACCTCTGAAACAAGATGATCAGATTCAAGTATATTTTAACCATAATTTAGCTAAAAATGCTGACTATACTGACCCCTATCGTAACATAAAAAGGCCTGGAGATAATCTCGAACAAATTTTAATTGATGCTATTTATTCCGCTCACAAAACTATTGATGTTGCAGTCCAAGAATTGAGATTGCCTAATGTAGCTAAAGCTTTAATTGAACAACAACAAAAAGGGCTTCAAGTTAGGATAATTTTAGAGAATCAATATAATAGTTCTTATGGGGAATTAACTAATCAGAATTATGGAGAAAAAAGCGATCGAACTCAAACCCGTTATCAAGAATTAAAAGCATTATTAGATGTTAATAATGATGGCAAAATTAGCGAAACAGAAACCAATCAAAGAGACGCAATAATTATGTTAAGAAATGCCAAAATTCCCTTAATTGATGATACCGCCGATGGTTCAAAAGGTAGTGGTTTAATGCACCATAAATTCATGATAATTGATAATAAAATGGTGTTAACTGGTTCACCCAATTTTACTACCAGTGATATTCATGGAGATTTATTAGCTCCAGAAAGTCGCGGAAATGCGAATAATTTATTGAGAATTAATAGTCCCCAAATTGCCCAAATATTTAGTGAAGAATTTAATTTAATGTGGGGAGATGGACCGGAAAATAAACCAGATAGTTTATTTAGTGATAAAAAACCTTTAAGAGAACCTGTTACAATGACCTTAGAAAAAACTAAAATTACCGTCCAATTTTCACCCTTTAAAAAAGATACTCCTTTAATCTTTACCAGTAATGGATTAATAAATACAAACTTAAATAAAGCGAATAAATCAGTGGATTTAGCCTTATTTGTATTCACAGAACAAACATTAGTAAATACCCTAGAAAAACGTCATGATTTAGGAACAGAAATTAGAACATTAATTGACCCTAGTTTTGCTTATCGTTATTATAGTGAAGGATTAGATATGTTAGGAGTTGCACTTAGTAATAAATGTAACTATGAAAAGAATAATAAACCGTGGGAAAAACCGATACAAAATGTTGGTATTCCTAACTTACCAGAAGGAGATTTATTGCATCACAAATTCGGAGTAATCGACGACGAAACCGTGATTACTGGTTCACATAATTGGTCAGATGCTGCAAATTATCTCAATGATGAAACTTTATTAGTTATTGAAAACCAAATTATTGCTGCCCATTATCATCGAGAATTTGAGAATTTATTTAGTAATGCAATTTTAGGAATACCAACATCAATCCAGAAAAAAATAGCAGGAGATAAAGTTAAATGTATCGCTACAAATAACAGAATAACTAACAGAAATAGCTCAAAAATAATTAATCTTAATTTAGCAACAAAAACCGAATTAGAAAGTTTACCCAATATTGGTCCAAGTTTAGCAGATAAGATAATCAAAGCTCGTCAAGAACAATCTTTCACTTCTTTAGAAGACTTGGACAAAAGAGTATCAGGAATCGGACCTAAATTAATCGAAAAATTACAAGGTAAAGTTAGTTGGTAAATAATGACAAATTATGGTTGTTTAAAACAAGCAATACGGCGGAAACGCAACAATAAACTTACTTAATTGTTAACACCCAATCACTAATTAAATTGTTAACTTCGGTGGGGATTTCATCGTGGGGACAATGACCAGCTTTTAGGTAAAATTCGGTTAAATTGGGATAATATTGGCGGAATTTTTGCCCTTTTTCCCGCGCATTTATCCACGGATCACCTTCACCCCATAACATTAATAAAGGACATTTTAACTGGTTTAAAAGAATGTCTATTTTTTCTCCTTGGGGTGTCTTAAAAACCGAAGCAAAAACTTCCGCTGCTCCTTGGTCACAGGAAGGCCGATAAATATCTTCAACTAACTGGTCAGTAACTGCATTTTTATCTAAATAAACCTTTTCTAAAGTCTTTCTAATAACCGATTTTCTGCGGGTATATTGGAATAATAAATAACTGGCCCAAGGTTGTAATAAAATCGCTTTTGTCACCTTACCAATTAGACTTGGTTTAACAGTTTTCTGGTCGGAAAAAGGACCAGCACTATTTAATAAAATTAACCCAGCGACTAAATTATGATGTTTTGCACCCACACATAAACTAGCATAACCACCTAAAGAATTTCCCGCTAAAACTGTCGGTTTCCCGATCACTTCTGTGATAAAATCCGCTAATTGTTCCTGCCATAAATCGCCACTATAGGGTATATTTGGTTTAGCAGATCTACCAAATCCTAATAAATCGATCGCCCAAACCTCAAAAGTATCCTGTAATTGAGCAATATTTTTGCGCCAATGATCCGTGGAAGCTCCAAAACCATGTATTAATAATAAAGGTGGTTTAGTCGGGTGATTATTCCCCGCTTTTACATAATAAATATTATGGCCTTTCCATTGCCAAAAATTTCCCGGAATAGACTGATTTTTGCTGAGTATTTCTGTAGTCATAATTAAACCAAATTCAATTTAGTATTGTTATTATAACTAATTTTTATAAAAATGCTATAATATTACCAATTATCTTATTTAAAGATTAAATTATGCCTTCACCATTTCCAGGAATGAATCCTTATTTAGAATTGCCCACATTTTGGGCCGAAGTTCATAGCCGTTTAATTGTTGCTATAGCCGATTTTTTAATGCCTCATATTCGTCCTAAATATGAAGTGGCGATCGAGCAAAGAATTTATGAAATTAATATTAGTAATGAAGACAATTTTTTCTTAGTAGGAATTCCCGATGTTACGGTTAAAGGTCAAGCCAAAATTAGTAATTATCAGACTTCTTCAGTAGCAATTGCTCCGCCAAAAACTCAACCTATTACTGTTAATATACCCGTACCAACAAAAATTAAACAAAATTATTTAGAAGTAAGAGAAATCGCAAATCGTCAAGTGGTAACGGCCATTGAAATCTTGTCTCCAGTTAATAAACGTTTAGGTGAGGGAAGAGAAAAGTATCTGAAAAAACGTCAAAATATTTTAGCAAGTTTAACTAACTTAGTGGAAATTGATTTGCTACGAGGATGGCAACAAATGACCATTCTAACTGAGAATTTAAAGACAGATTATCAAATATTAATTAGTCGTCAATATTGTCGTCCTCAAGCTGATCTATACGCTTTTAATCTCCAAGATTCTTTACCTATTTTTCCTGTTCCTTTACTACCAGAAGATCAAGAACCTTGGTTAGATTTAGGAGAATTAATAAATGAAATTTATGAGCGCGCTGGCTTTGATTATAGAATAGATTATGCTCAAGATTTAATTCCTTCTTTATCTCAAGAAAATAAAGATTGGGTTAATCAAGTATTACAAGAACAAGGAATATTCAAGTAACAAATGTAGTGGTAATTCATAAATTACCACTACATTTGTTACCATACTTGTCACGATAATAATTAATGAGAAATAAAATTAATTCTCCTAATTAAATATGGTTCAATTTCAAGAACGAAAAATGTCCCCTCCTTCTCAACCCCATGTTGTTTGGGAATTGCTACCTGAAGATTTTATTTTACCAGATGATCCTGTGGAAAGTATAATTCAACCGTTGTTGGCCGCTGCTTTAACCGAAGCTTTAGATTTAGCTGGATTAATCACAGCTACCATGATGATTGCTACTAATATAGCCTTAAGCAGCAATATTGATGGGAAAACCGTAGTCAAAGCTCCTGATTGGTACTTGGTATCAAATGTTACACCCACCGACATCGGTACAATTCGTCGCAGTTACACTCCTCACCGGGAAGGAGAAATTCCCGCCGTGGTGATGGAATTTTTATCCGACACCGACGGAGGTGAATATTCCGTTAGACCACACCCTCCATTTGGAAAAATGTGGTTTTATGAGAAAATTCTGCAAGTACCAATTTATGTCATTTTTGAGCCGAATTATGGCTTTTTGGAAGTTCGTCAGTTAAATTCCGAGGGAAATTACCAAATCCAACCCTTAGACGAAAACGGCCGATTTTACTTTGAATGTCTCCATTTATACCTCGGGGTTTGGCAAGGTCAACGACTTGGCCAGAACGCCTCTTGGTTAAGATGGTGGGATCAACAAGGAAAGTTGCTTTATTGGGGTTCTGAACTAATTCAGCAGGAAAAACAACGTACTGAACAAGAACGCCAACGCGCTGATAATGCTGAGTTAGAATTGGTTAAATTGCGACAATTATTACAGGAATCGGGCCTTAATTTGCCGGATTCTGAGCTATAACTGTAACATTAAGGGCGATCGTACTTGATGAAATTAAGGGGAGATCGCTCCTCAATAAAAAAATCTAAAAATTCCTCTATATTTTATCCATAAAAATGGTTTATAATAACCTATTTTAATCGAAATTTCCTATTATGACAGAAACAAATCATTTAAAAAATCTTGATATTATCAGAGGATTTGCAGCCTTTTACGTTGTTTTCTATCATTGGATAACTCCCCTAAAATTTATTCCCGAAAGTATAAAAAAAATCTTCTTTTCCTTTGGTCAAGAAGCCGTAATGTTGTTTTTTATTCTGAGTGGTTTTGTTATATATTGGTCGGTTAAAAACACAGAAAATCTAACTTTTAAACCTTACTTTATCAAAAGATTTAGAAGAATTTATTTTCCTTTTTCTCTTGCTCTAATTATTTCAATATTGGTTTTTTGTTATAATGGAAATTTAGCAGATAATTTCTCGGTTCGTGAAATTTTTGGTAATATTTTCATGTTGCAAGATTTAGCTCAATTTAAACCAGGAACTTGGTTTAATACTTTTCTGAAAAATTATCCTTTATGGAGTTTATCTTATGAATGGTGGTTTTATATTATGTTTTTTCCTTGTTATAAACTGTTATTAAATCATAAGTATTCAGTTTATATAATCACCGCTTTTTCAGGTCTTAATGGCTTAATATATTTAAGCTATCCCAATCAAATTGCTCTGATTTGTTCTTATTATGTCATCTGGTGGTGTGGTGTGGAATTAGGGAAAATATTTCTTACTCAAGAAAAATTTACCTTTAACAATACTAAACATTTGATCTTTTGTCTTTTGTTTATGTCAACTTTAATGTTTATTCCTGTTTTATCTGCAAATGAACTGAAATTTGGCTACTATCCTTTCCTAGTATTTAGGCACTTTTTTGTTAGTTTATTATATGTAATCATCGGTCTTATTTACACTCAAATAAATATTAAAATCTCATTTTTTGACAAATTTACGGATTTTTTTGCTTTGATTGCTCCTATTTCTTATGGACTTTATATTTTTCATTATCCCATATTAATGCAATTAAATTTAAGCAATTATTTGCCAGATTTTTTAGCTCTTTTTGTTAAATTATTTTTAATTATCGGGTTATCCTATCTAACTGAAATCAAATTACAACCAGTAGTTAATCAATGGTTAAAATAAAAAATAGGGGGTTAATTTATTAATTAACCCCCTGGGAATAACTATTAATTAACCATTTCCCCTGTTAAACTAAAGGCCCGAATCTCATTAATTTTTACCTTGACTATTTTTCCTTTTAAATTGTCAATATCACCGGCAAAAAATGTTAACCGATTGCCATTTGTTCTTCCCATAACTTGGGTGGTATCTTTACCATTAACCTGCTCCACTAACACCTCCTCAACACGGCCTAAATAACGTTGGGAGCGTTCCATGGCTTTCTGGGAAACCAGATGATTTAATCTTTGTAGGCGATCGCCCTTGACTTCCTCACTCAATTGATTATCCCAGACGGAGGCAGGAGTACCAGGACGAGGGGAATAAGCCGCAGTATTCAAGAGGTCAAAACCAATATCTTCGACTACTTTTAAAGTATTTTCAAACTGGGCCTCAGTTTCGCCCGGAAAACCAACGATCGCATCGGCAGTAATAGAAGCATCCGGCATACAATTACGAATTTTGTCAATAATACTGCGATATTTTTCAATCGTGTAACCCCGTTTCATCTCCTTCAAAATGTCATTATCCCCCGACTGAAAAGGAATATGAAAATGTTCACAAACCTTGGGTAAATCGTGACAAGCTGTAATCAATCTTTCGGTAAAATAACGAGGATGGGAAGTCGCAAACCTAATCCTTTCCACACCTTCACTATCGTGGACATGGTAAAGCAAATCCGTCAAAGTGTGTAAATGACGGCCAGTTTCTGTAACCCCCGGCAAATCACGGCCGTAAGCGTCAATATTCTGCCCTAACAGAGTAATTTCCTTATAACCTTGCTTACCCAATTCAATCATTTCCGCTTTAATCGCGTCAGGAGTGCGGGATTGTTCCACACCGCGAACCGAAGGAACAACACAGTAAGTACAACGTTCATTGCAACCATAAATCACATTAACCCAAGCAGTAACTTCACTGTCACGACGGGGTTTGGTAATATCCTCAAAAATCTGCACTGGATCAGTCGCAACAACTTGACTCCCCGCAAAAACCTGCTCCAAAAGGTCCTCCAAACGATTAGCATATTGAGGACCCATAACCAAGTCTAACTCAGGAACGCGACGTAACAACTGCTCCCCTTCCTGTTGAGCTACACAACCAGCCACAATTAAAGTTAAGTCGGGTTGTTTCTGTTTTCTTTTGGCTTGACGACCCAAATAGGAATAGACTTTTTGTTCCGCTAAATCCCGAATCGTGCAGGTATTATAGAGAATCAGGTCAGCATTATTCGGATCTTCAGACCATTGAAAACCCATATTTTCTAAAATACCGGCCATCCGTTCAGAATCGGCCTTATTCATCTGACAGCCAAACGTTTGAATATGATAATTGCGAGATTTAGTCGTCATGATTTCTTTAAAAATAAAAATAAAAGACAAGCAATGATTATAACATTCTTGTAAATAACTTAGTATGCTAATATAAACAAGTTAACCTATTTGTCTTACTAAAAATGTCTTATTTATTAATTAATCAGTATTATAAACAATTAGATGACTTTATTAGACGTGGTGGTAGCAAAAATGAACAGTCTATTAAAATAGCTTTTTTCAATCTGTTAAATAATTATTGTTCTAGTCGTAATTTTACTGTAGTTGCGGAATTAACTTTAGATAAAAGTAGAAAAAGACCGGATGGAATAGTTAAAGATGACTTAGGTTTGGATTGGGGATATTGGGAAAGTAAAGATATTAAGGATAATTTAGAGCAGGAAATTGAGAAAAAATTTAAGGAAGGTTATCCCAATGATAATATTTTATTTGAAAATTCCGAGACAGCAATTTTAATCCAAGGTGGTCAAGAAGTTAGTCGAGTAAATGTTAAAAATTCAGACCAATTACATAAAATTATTACCCAATTTTTCGATTATCAACGGCCGGAAGTTAAGGATTTTAGACAAGCGATCGCCTCTTTTAAGGAAGATTTGCCCACCATTTTAGATACCCTGAGAAATCTGCTTAATCCCCTGGTAGGGTGGGCAGTTTCGGGACCAGATAATTATCTTGTTTCTAATCATTTAGAAACAGCCCACCAACCCGAATTTAAACAACAATTTACAGTTTCTGGACCAGATAATTATCTTGTTTCTAATCATTTAGAAACAGCCCACCTAACCGCATTTAAACAGGAATTTAACGCCTTTTTAAAACTCTGTCAAGAATCCATTAATCCTAATATTAATAGTGATGATATTCGGGAGATGATCATTCAGCATATTTTAACTGAAGATATATTTATCAATATTTTTAATGAGGGAGAATTTCACCGGGAAAATAACATTGCCAAATCGTTACATAAAGTCATCGAAACTTTTTTTACAGGTAATCTTAAAAAGAATACATTTAAGAAGATTGATAATTACTATTCTGTGATTATTAGAACTGCGGCAAATTTGAGTGATCACAATGAAAAACAGCAGTTTTTAAAGAAGGTTTATGAGGAATTTTACAAAGCTTATAATCCCTTAGCAGCCGATCGCCTCGGTATCGTTTATACTTCTAATGAAATCGTTAATTTCATGGTGGAAAGTACCGATTATTTGTTACATAAACACTTTAATAAATTGTTAGGAGATCGAGGAGTTGAAATCCTAGACCCAGCTACGGGAACTGGTACTTTTATTACGGCTTTATTAGGATATTTACCAAGTCATCAATTAAAGTATAAATATCTCAATGAAATCCATTGCAATGAAGTTTCAATATTGCCCTATTACATCGCTAATCTTAATATTGAATACACTTATCAACAGCTAATGGGGGAATATGAATTATTTAATAATATGTGTTTAGTTGACACCTTAGATAATAGCAGTTTTTCTGAAACACAGTTTGATATATTTTCAATGACGAGGGAGACCCCCCCTTCCCCCCCTTGAAAGGGGGGGTTAGGGGGGGTGCGACAAAATGACCGTAAAATATCAGTAATTATTGGTAATCCTCCCTACAATGCTAACCAACAAAACGAAAATGATAACAACAAAAATAGGGAATATCCTGCCATAGATAAGCGAATTAAAGATACTTATATCAAAGAAAGTACCGCTCAAAAAACGAAAGTTTATGATATGTATGCTCGTTTTTTAAGATGGGCAAGTGATCGCATTAGTGATAAGGGAATTATCGCATTTATAACAAATAATTCCTTTATAAATGCGCGTACTTTTGACGGTTTTAGGAAGGTTGTTCAGGATGAATTTGATTATATTTATGTGATAGATTTAGGAGGAAATATTCGCGCAGGAGATACCACAGGAAACGTTTTTAATATTATGGTAGGGGTTGCTATTTTATTTTTTGTGAAAAAATCCGACTCCCCTCTCCCAGAGGGTGAGGGGTTGGGGGTGAGGGAAAAATGTCAAATATTTTATAATTCTTTAACAAACTTAAATAGTGGTCAAGAAAAGTTACAATTTTTAGCAAGTCATAAGTTTGAGCAAATTCATTTTGAACATATACAACCTGATCAAAATAATAATTGGATTAATTTAGCAGCAGATAATGATTTTGATAGTTTATTACCTTTAGCAAATAAGGAAACAAAATTAGCGAAAAAAGTAGATAAACAAAAAGCAATTTTTAAACTTTATACAAGTGCAGTAAAATCAAATCGAGATGATTGGGTTTATGATTATGATTTATGGCAATTAGTAGAAAAAATTAAATATTTTATTAAAATTTATAACCAGGATATTGATAGATCTAAACAAAATAATCTATCTAATATAAATAACTTTGTTAATTATGAAATTAAATGGAGTGAAACTTTAAAGAAAAATTTATCAAATTTTAACCAATTAAAATTTGATTCTAATTTAATTGTTAATCTTTATTATCGACCTTTTGTTAAGAAAAATTACTATAGTGACAAGAGTTTATCTGATAGATTGACATTTAATCACTATGATATATTTGGGAAAGATCTACAAAAAGATAATCTTGTTATTTGTCTAGCCGAAAAAAGCGTTAATCAACCTTTTTACTGTTTGGTATCAAATATAATTATGGATTATCATTTTACAGGTGATAGTCAATGTTTACCCTTATATACTTATGATGAAGAGGGAAATAAACAGGAAAATATTACCGATTGGGGATTACAGCAGTTTAGGGATTATTATCAACCCTCACCCCCCCACCCCCCCTCTCTCTCAGAGAGAGGGGGGAGAAGACTTTCAGACAATTCTAGCTCCCCTCACCCTGTGGGAGAGGGGTTGGGGGTGAGGGCTAATTTCGCCAATGGAGAAAAGTTGGGGGAGAGGGAAATCACTAAACTCGACATATTTCATTATATTTATGCAGTTTTACATAACCCTAAATATCGGGAAAAATATGAGTTAAATTTAAAGCGAGATTTCCCAAGAATACCCTTTTATGAAGACTTTTATCAGTGGGTAAAATGGGGTAAACAATTAATGGAATTACACCTAAATTATGAGAGTATTACACCTTATCAATTAAAGAGAATTGATCTTACCCCCCCCAACCCCCCCTTTCAAGGGGGGAAACAAAAAGCCACCCTTTCCAAGGGGGGTTGGGGGGTTATAAAACCCAAATTAAAAGCAGATAAAACCAAAGGTCAAATATTAATTGATGAGGTGACAACCTTAGAAAATGTCCCGAATATTGCGTGGGAATATCAATTAGGAAATCGTAGTGCAATTGAGTGGATATTAGACCAATATAAAGAGAAAAAACCCAAGGATCAAACGATCGCCGAAAAATTTAATAACTATCATTTTGCTGACTACAAAGAACAGGCGATCGACTTATTAATGAGAGTAACAACAGTCAGTGTCGAAACCGTAAAAATCATAAAAAAAATAGAAATCAAAGAAACCGAGGCCTAAACAGCCCACAGATCAACCCCTTTGCGCCTTAGCGCCTTTGCGTGAGAAAGAAACCCAGAACTAAACAGCCAACAGATCAACCCCTTAGCGCCTTTGTCCTCGAAGCGTAAAAAAAAGATCTTAAAAATGCAGACAATCATAATCAAATATCAATAAATGTTATCATCAATGGACATCAAAAATAACTTAATAGGAAAATACTTATGAGAGAAGAACCTATATCACCAGTAGTCCTAGTTATACTAGATGGCTGGGGTTATCGGGAATCGACCAAAGCTAACGCTATTTCTACCGCAAATACACCTGTAATGGATAGTTTATGGACAGTTTATCCCCATACTTTAATTAATACTTCGGGGAAAGCTGTTGGCTTACCCAATGGACAAATGGGGAATTCTGAGGTGGGCCATCTCAATTTAGGGGCTGGTCGCATTGTACCACAGGAGTTAGTGCGCATTAGCGACGCAGTGGAAGACGGTTCGATCTTGCAAAATCCGGCTCTAGTGGAAATTTGTCAAAAGGTCAATTCCCGTGGAGGAAAGTTACATTTAATTGGTTTATGTTCTGAGGGTGGGGTACATTCTCATTTAAGCCATTTAGAGGGTTTATTGCAATTAGCTAAAAGTCAGTCGGTGTCGTCGGTCTGCATTCACGCGATTACGGATGGTCGCGATACTAACCCCCATGAGGGGATTCATGCCCTAGCTCATATTCAAGGCTATATTGAGGCGATCGGTGTTGGTAAAATTGTAACTCTTAGTGGTCGTTATTTTGCCATGGATCGCGATCGCCGTTGGGACAGGGTGCAATTAGCCTACGACGTGATGACCCAAGATGGTCCAGGTGATGGCCGTACTGTTGGGGAAATTTTGCAAGCCCGTTATGCTGAAGAAATTACTGATGAGTTTATTAACCCGATCAGAATTGCACCAGGTGCGATTGAAGCTGGCGATGGAGTGATTTTCTATAATTTTCGTCCTGACCGGTCTAGGCAGCTTTGTTATGCCCTTGTGAGCGATAATTTTAATGGGTTCGAGCGAACCAAGATTGAACCTTTAGACTTGGTAACTTTCACCCAATATGATCCGACAATTCCCGCTCAGGTTGCTTTTGAGCCTCAAGTTTTAACGAATCTTTTGGGTGAAGTTATCGCTAATCATGGTTTAAAGCAACTTAGAACTGCGGAAACGGAAAAATATCCCCATGTGACTTACTTTTTCAATGGTGGTTTAGAGCAACCTTACCCGGGGGAAGATCGGGAGATGATTCAAAGCCCCATGGTTTCCACTTACGATCGCGCTCCGGCCATGTCAGCGGAAGCGGTGACAGATGTCGCTTGTCGCGGTATTAATAAGGAGATTTACTCCTTAATTGTGATCAATTATGCTAATCCCGACATGGTTGGGCATACAGGAAATATGGAAGCAGCGGTCATGGCCATTGAAACCGTGGATCGATGTTTGGGCCGTTTGTTGGATTCGGTTAGTAAAGCAGGTGGTACGGTGTTAATTACAGCGGATCATGGTAATGCGGAATACATGGCAGATGAAGAAGGCAACCCTTGGACGGCACATACAACGAACCCCGTTCCGTTTATTCTGGTGGAAGGAGAACAACGGAAAATTGCGGGTCATGGTGGTGATGTGAAATTAAGGGAAAATGGCTGTTTGGCGGATGTTGCCCCAACAATCCTCGAAATTTTGCAGTTACCTCAACCGGAAGAGATGAAAGGTAAATCTTTGATTCAACCTTTAGAAGTGGAACTAAAACAAACTCGAACTCCTGTTAGTTTGACCGTGTAAATTGTTAACCATTAGTGGATTTTTAACTTAAGTATGAAAATTGATCAATTTGTGCAGATTATTTGGGCTTTGTCCGCTCTTTTTTTAGTAATATTAGTGTTACTTCATAGTCCAAAAGGAGACGGTTTAGGCGGTATTGGTGGCCAAGCTCAATTGTTTACTAGCAGTAAAAGTGCCGAACAAACTTTAAACCGCATTACTTGGACTTTAAGTATTATTTTTATCGGTTTAACCATCGTTTTAAGTGCTGGTTGGCTTAGCAATTAACAGTTATCAGTTATCAGTTAACAGTTATCAGTTAACAGTTATCAGTTAGATTTAAGATTTAGACAGCGATAACTTATTGCTATAGCGATCCTAAATTAGTTGTAAAAAATTGTTTTCACCAAACCCTTACTGTAGAGACGTTGCCGTGCCAGTCTCTACACAACGAACCTAGGACTGCTATAGATAACTGATAATTGATAACTGAAATGGCTTTTCTTTTATGAAATTGAAAAATTTAGGTTATTTTATTTTAGCCATTTTTACTTGTTTATTCTTGGTTTTTGGTAATTTATCTATAGTTAATTCTCAGTCTTCTTTACCGGAATTAAAAACCCATCCTTTACCCATATTTTTGGCAAGTTTAAACCCAATTGACAAGGAAGATTATTTTTCTGAGATTAAAACTTCTCCGGTAGGTTATTTAATTTGGACTCATTTTCCCCTGAAAGTTTATCTGGAAAAACCTACGGAAACCGATGTTTCTATTGCTAGTAATCGTCGTTTTTTACACTGGTTAGAAATCATGAGAAAAGGTGTTACAGAATGGGCGCAATATTTACCCATAACTGAAGTTGAAACTGAGGATTTAGCTGATATTTTTATTAAAAGAAATGCTCCTCCTTTGAAACCAAAATTTAACTCTGAAACGGGTTTATTTGACTTTCCTCCTGCTACCACTGCTGAGACTAAATATACATTTTATCTTAGTAAAGATCAGCCTCAATTGCTATTACATAAAATGACCATTACAGTTAGTCCCAATTTAGCTGATGACTCGACTTTATCTGCAATTCTCCATGAATTAGGTCATGCTTTTGGTATTTGGGGACATAGCCAAAATCCCAACGATGCCTTATATTTTTCTCAAGTTAGAGACACTCCTCCTATTTCTGAAAGGGATATTAATACTTTGAAAAAAATCTATCAACAACCAACAAAATTGGGCTGGCCAATTAGCAATTAACAATTAATTTTAACCCTAAAACGCAACAACAAACCCATGTTATAATTAAATTCAGTAAATAAATGGGCAAAAATTATGCAATTAGAAAAATTACTTTCTCCAGAAATTACCACACTGTTATATCGTACCGATATTATAGCTAAAGATCAAGAAGAAAATCCGATTCTCTTGGTTGATGTACGTTCTAGCCAAATTCATCCTTTAGTTTGGGAAGAAATTGCCGATTGTTTAATGAAAACTCAGGGAAAATTTCCTTATTTTATGTTAGTTAATTTGGACAATATTGAGCTTTATCATTGGGATCAACAAACCCCCTTAATTACTTTAAAAACTCCCGATATTTTAGAAGTTTATGATTCTAAATTTAGAGATAAACTAATTTTACCCACTTATTTAAAAGCATTAACAGAAGCTTGGTTAAATGACTTAGCTTATCAAAGTAAAATGCCTAATCCTCCTGCTATTTTTGAGCTAAAAAATACAGGATTACTTGAGAGATTAAAGAATGGTTCTACGGAGATCAATTATTAATTATGACTGTAATTTTATACACTGAAACTAATTTTATTCTGGGTATCGCTACAGGTAGAGATACTCAGAGTGATTTTTTACTAAATAATTTTCCTGAGCAAGTTGCTTTATTTATGCCTAGTATTTGTTATTTAGAAATCATGATAGCTTTAGAAAACGAGAAAAAAAGACAAAAACAGTTTTTGCAATCTTTAAGCATTGAAATAAATGAAGCTCAACGTAAAGTTAATCTATCAATGTCCTTAAATACTGTAGCTTTTCTTAAAAAATCTAGGTTAGCTTATGGGGAACTTTTTAATAATTTTCAATCTAAATTTATTGATACCGTTTCTCTTTTGGAAACTAAAGTTAACTGGATTATTCCTCAATCTGGTGAAATAAAAACTACTTTAACTAATCCACTTTTGAAAAAAGATAAGGAAATTAGGGATAATTTAATTTTGCAATCTATTCTTAATCATGCTGCCAAAAATCAGGACTTAGAAAAGTTATTTTTCAGTGCTAATACTCAACAATTTAACACCTCAGAAGTTAAAGCTGAATTTAATAGATTAAACATTAATTATTTTAGTAATAGTGAAAATTTGATAAGTAATTTGGCAAATTTTAGGTAGTTAGATTGCATATTTTACAATCAATGTCAGAATATTATTTAAAAGTGTATTGAATACCAAAGGAAAAAATTATGGCTTTACAATCTTGGCTATGTGACGGAAACCCCAAAGACGGAAAAGACTACCCTAATTGTACCGGTGCCCATGAACCCTACGAAAATTTTGGCTCAGATTGTGCTGTTTGTGGCTTGCCCAAAGAAGCTATGGAAAAAGGTAAGCCGACATCTTCGACTTCTGCGGCGGATAATTCCCAATTAGTCAAAATTGGCGTGATTGCCGCAGCAATTTTGGTTTTAGGTGGCTTGATTTTTACAGGGGTAAGAATGCTGTCCAAACCCGGTGAAGAACCAACCGCCAGCAATTCCCCGAATACGACTAATACCACCAATCCCCCTGTCAATAGTAATTCTGGCAATGTGGGGGTTTTCTTGAGTAATCAGGCTAGTAATGCACAATTAATCAGTCAGGGTGAAAAGATTTTGTTAGACGCAAATTCCACTAAACAGACGGCAGCTAGTGCTTTTAGTCAAGAAAATTGGGATGGTGCGATCGCCTCCTATCAACAAGCCGTTGCTAATGACCCCAATGATCCCGAAAGTAAGATTTATCTTAATAATGCAAAAGCAAGAAAAGCGGGTAATCCGTTAACAATTGCCGTGGTTGCTCCTATTAGTAATAATCCCGATTCTGCGAAGGAAATTTTGCGAGGCGTGGCGAGTCAACAAGAGGAATTTAATAAAGTTCCTTCGGCTTCGGGGCAACTTTTAGAAGTAGTAATTGCGAATAATAGTGATGTCTTAAAAGCGGCTTCCATAGCGCAGGATTTAATAAATTCACCGGCTATTTTAGGAGTAGTAGGTTATGGTATTGATCCCGGAAGTCAGCAAGCTTTAAGAACATATAAGGGTACTGATTTAGTCGCTTTATCACCCTTAACTACCAGTATTACTAGCGATGGAAAATTACAAACAATTCCCATTGATCAAAAACAAAATGAGTTATTAGGGAATTATTTACAGGGAGTAAGTAAAACTTTATTGGGTTATGCACAAAAACAAAATGCGAGTCCAGCAGTGGTAGTATTTTATAATTCTGATAGTCCCTATAGTATGCAATTAAAACAGGAATTAGTGGCAGCAATTCCCACTGTTAATGGCAAATTAATTAAGGAAATTGATGTTAGTAATAGTGACCCAATTACCGAATTAAATAGCGCGACAGGAGCTAATACGATTATGTTAGCTTTGAGTAAAAATAAAGTTTCTGAGGCGATAAAAATTGCCCAAGCTAACAGTAATAAAGCGACAATTATCGGTGGCGATGAATTATACAATCCTGATTTATTAGTGCAGGGAGGTAATAGTATTAAAGGGATTACATTGGCTGTACCATGGAGTTTTAAACCCAATGATCCCTTCGCCAAAGATGCCGTTACAAGCTGGAAAGGAAGGGTTAGTTGGCGTACTGCTACAGCATTTGATGCCACTAAAGCATTAACAGATGCAGTTAGTCAAAATCCCACTAGAAATGGTGTTTCTACTTTGTTAAATCAGGGTATGATGATTAGTGGAAATACCACCAGTTTTAATATTTTCAATGAAGTACCATTAGTGCAAGCAGTTGAAGGAAAAAATGGACCTCCGGGCTCAAATTTTCAGTTTGATTCATTGCAGTAATTTTACTTCCCTCATCCCTCTCTCTTTTGAGATGAGGGGGAGTTTACGATTTAAGATTTTAAAAGTGTAGTAAAATGTATTATCAAAAGATAATTATTAGTAGGTGAAATCCATGGAACAATCATTAATATACCCGCTTACAAAAAATAGTAAACAGGAGCTTTTAGAAGCTAGTTTATCCCCCGAAGAAAAAGAATTATTACAATCGGCTGCCAATTTAGAAGGAATAACTATTACTGATTTTGTGATCAGAAGTGCAGAGGAAAAAGCACATCAAATTATGGAAAAATATCAGATTATCAACTTAAATTTACAAGATAGTCAAGCCTTAGCAGAATCTTTAATAAATCCGATTCCACCTAATCAGAGAATGCTGAAATTGGCTCAACTTTATCAACAGGAAATGGAACAAAATGAGACCTAATTTTAATTATGTGATTGAACCACTATCAGTAATACATAATCGCTTAGATTTTGATTGTGGAATTGAATCATTAAATCGGTATTTAAGCCAACAAGCAAATCAAGATCTAAAGCGATTTTTAACTACGGTTTTTGTTTTAGAAAATAAGAATAACAAGGAAATAGCTGGATATTATACCTTAGCAGCAACAGCCATTAAATTAGAGCAATTACCCACTAAAATTACTCAAAAATTACCTAAATATCCTTTAATTCCAGCTACTTTATTAGGAAGATTAGCAGTATCAAAAAAATATCAAGGTCAAGGTTTGGGTAGTTTTTTATTATTGGATAGTTTACAACGTAATTTAAACAATGAAATTGCTTCTATGGCAGTAATTGTTGATGCTAAAAAGGATAAAGCTAAGGCTTTTTATGAATATCATCAATTTGTTTCTTTTCCTAGTAATCCTTACCAACTTTATTTACCGATGAGTACAATTGTTAAAATGTTTAAACCAAAAAATAATTGAGCTAATATGACTAATTATCGTCGGGGTTTCTGGTTATATCCCTTATTTCAAATTCCCTTAATGTTTCTCGGTTTATTCCTAACAATTGCCCTTTTATTTTGGTTATTTGGTTTTGGTAGGCCATCCGTTGCTGTGGCGATCGCCATTGACATGAGTAGTAGCACTTATACTAATCAATTCAATGCTCCGGGGTCAATTATGAGTCAAGAAATAACCGCAGTACAAGCATATTTAAACAAAAATAACACCGATATTTTAAAACAACCTAACGAGATTCAAGTGTTTGGTTTTGCGAGTGGAATACAACCCTTAACTAATAGTTTTAGTAGTGATAGTCAAGCTATTTTCCAACAATTAAATAACGCAATTAAACCAGAATTAGTTAATATTATTGGTGGGGGAACAAACCTTGATTTAGCCATAAATGAAGGTACAAACTCCTTAGCAAAAATTACCGAAAGATGTCGAGAATTATTATTAGTAACAGATGGAGAAGCCATGATTTCTCCCGAAGTAATAACTCAAGCTATTAGCAAAAAAGTTAGTATTAATGCTATAGTAATAGGAGCAAATGCGCCCATTATTCAAGCGGCTACTTTTACCACAGGAGGAAAATATATTTCGGCGGATATAAATAACTTAGAAACATTATTTACCAAGGACTTTTTTGACAGTTTTAATAATAATTGGCGTTGGACTTTATTCTGGTTAGGATTAGCTTGGATCGCTTTTATGTACACATTAATTATGCCATTAGATCGATGGCTATTTCAAGGATTATTCAGAATGCCATTTAATTTAGCCGGGAGATTAGCATTATGTAACGCTTTATTTTGGACTGCGGCAACCCCCGGAATTTTATGGAGAATTTACCAAATATTTAACCTAAGTTTACCATTTATAAAAACTTGTTAAAATCTAGTAAACAAACCGAAAACCCCCTTTGCGCCTTTGCCTCTTTGCGTGATAAAATCAAAACAATTAAATAGGAGTAAAAAAATGGCCGTCGAAGAAAAAAGTATGATTCCTACGGTATTAGTTGGAATCGGAGGAACAGGTACAGAAATATTAGCTAGAATACGTCGTTTAGTCGAGGAAACTTACGGAAGTTTAGCGAATTTTCCCATTCTTAGTTTTTTAGTAATTGACACAGATCAAGGCTATAAAATTACCAATCCTGAGTCTTCGGGAACACCTTTTAAGGATAATGAAAAATTTTGGGCGCGGGTAAGTGGAAGACAGGTCCAAGAGATTCTTAATAATATGGATAATTATCCTTGGCTTGAGAGTTGGTTTCCCACCGAATTAGAGCGAAATATTACTTCTTTAGAAGCAGGAGCCGGACAAATTCGCGCCTGTGGCCGTTTCGCTTTTTTCTGTAATTATAAGGAGATTGAAAGTAAGTTTTCCGATGCGCTTAATCGGGTTAAGGGCCATGAAAACTTTATGTTAGATCGCTACGGAATTAAAGTTAGTGGAAACGCAGTTAATGTGTTTGTTACTGGTTCTTTATCCGGTGGTACAGGTAGCGGAATGTTAATAGATTTAGGCTATTGTATGCGCAACTGGTTGAAAACAGCAAGTAGTTCTTTGGTAACTGCAATTGTTCCCACTCCCCAAGCTTTTGCTAATATTAGTGTGGGCGATCGGGTGTTAGCAAATGGTTACGCAGCGATGATGGAATTAAGTTATTTTTCTGATTATCGCACTCAATATAATCAGCAATTTACTAACAGTTTGACTGATGAAATTAATAATTCTTTACCACCCTTTGATTTTACCTATTTAGTGGGTACACAAAACGGAGAAAGAAGCTTTAAATTAGGCGAGATTCGGGAGATGATTGCCCAAAATATTTTCCTTGATATGACCTCGGAATTTGCGGCACACAAACGCTCAATTCGCGATAATATTAAGGCTTCTTGGGCTCAAGCTGATCCGGGGGGACGAGGCTATTCAAAACAGTTTATGAGTTTTGGGTTATCTACAATTGAGATACCTATTTATCAAATTAGAGCCTGTTTAAGTAATCGTTTAGCTACTGACATGGTGCAATGGTGGTTAAATGATTCGGCAATTTTACCGCCCCAAATGTTAGAATTAGTGCGGGGTGAGACTCTTAAGAAAATGCGCTTAACTGAGATGGAATTATTAGCAGATTTAGGAGCTGCAGCCGACCGTCCTTATTTACAAATAGTTGCAGAATGGATTAATAGTATTCGCGATGAAATTAATAAGGACAATTTCTTACAATGTACTCAACAGGGCGTTAATATGTTGGGTTCAGAAAAGGGCAAAATTCTCTCTTTTGTTGATAGTTATTTAAAGCCAAAAGTCGATAATTATCGTCAGGATCATTTCCGAGAATTAAGTCCTGATGAGCGAGTTCATGGCGATTATTTTAAGGTAATTTATAACAATCGGGATGCGGCAATTCTGAGGGGTAAAAAAGCTTTAGAAGAAGAGTTCTATAAAATTTTAGAAGATCGAACCAAAGGCCCCAAATTTGCCGATGCTTTTCTGGTTACTGTCCGTCAAGTGTTTGATGATGCTTACGAAAAATTCAGAAGAGAACAGGATAAATTATGGGGAGCAAATGAGACTAATCGTCAGCGACAATATGAAGCTGCACTAACAGAAATTAACGAATTTAAAGACAAATTTGGTATTTCTAAACAGGAGAAAATGGAGCAGTATTGTAATGTGGCTTTACAGGGTTTAGAAGGCTGGTTTGGTGCTACAATTCAGAGGAAACTCAGAGCAGTTGGTTTAGAAGTTATTGAACGTTTACAAGAGGCTTTAAACGCCTTAGAAACCCGTTATAATCGTTGGAAACAAAGATTAATTAATAGTCGTGATTTCTTTAAAGAGCAAGCTGACAGACAAGCGGATAGTGCTGATAGTTTGGAAATAAACGGCATTAAACTTTATGAACGCAAAGAATTAAATAGTTTGTATCAAGATTTAATCGAAAGATTAGCAGGTGGAACTATTAGTAATAAGAGTCAATTTGACACAGGAAAAGATGTAATTTGTAGCACAATGTCGGGGGATATTTTAGAAAAAGCAAGTCCTTTTTGGAAAGAAACTCGCACCAGTAATGAAATAATGCGACTTTTTGATGTCACAGCCATTCCCGATGTTCAAGAAGAAGATTTGCGAGAAATTATCTTTAATCGCACTAAAAAAGTCATCGAAACTGCTCCCGAAAATAGTAAGTTAAAAACAGAATTATCGGCCTGCGATCGCCTATTCAAAACTTATACAAACGAGGCCGATATTGTAAATAACATTCGCCTTGCGTATCAAAAATCGACTCCATTAATTGTGTTAAATAAAGCCATTTTAAACGCTAAAGATGCTGGTTTTACTCCGGCTTTAAATACCAATGTTGCCTTAATTGGTGGTCGGAATACCAGTGATCCTGCGGCACAAAAATTAATCCCCAAAATTAAGGAATTTATCAGTAAAGATGATGATATTAAACCATTAGGAAACTTAGAAGATCATCGCATCGTATTTGTGCAGGAAATCGGCGGTTTTTCCCTGCGTTGTATTGATGGAATGCAGGAATTACGGGGACATTATCAAGATTGGAAAGGGGAATTTATTATCGCTAAACGCGCCCAACAAAAAGGCGAAAATCGGGATTTACCCATTCCTGTACACCTTCAAAAAGAGCCGCCATTTTGGGATATTTTCCCCGAAGATGAGAAGATTTTTACCTTAGTAGTAAAAGCAAGAGCTTTCGAGGTATTGCGTCAAGAAGAAAACAAAAAAACCAAAGAAAAAATGATTCGTTATACCCAACAAACTGCGATTGGAAGTGAAAATATTGACATCGCTTCTAGTTGGGAAGATGCAGTTCAAGTCTTACAAATAAAAGCTTGTCAAAGTGATAAGAATAAAATCGAAACTCAGGTTAACCAAGTTATCGAAAAAGCAGAAACAGATGCGCAAAAACAACAGTTATACTTAAAACTGAGAAAATACTTAGAAAATCGCGCCTTAGAATTAGAAAAACAGGGTGGAAAAGATGCTCCAGAATATAAAAGAGAAGCAACAATTATCTTAGAAATAATTGAAAAATATCGTTTAAATACAGGGGTAAATATAACAGAAAAACCAGCCGAAAAACCGACAGAAAAACCAGCCGAAAAAACAGAATCTGCTGTTAAATTCTGTCCCAATTGTGGAGCAGAAAACCCGATTAGTAACAACTTTTGTAGTAGTTGCGGCACTAAATTAGCCTAAAAGTAGGGTGTGTTAGCGACAGCGTAACGCACCCTTTTATTTAGTGCATTAAAATAGCATTAACGCACCCTTTTATTTAGTGCATTAAAATAGGATTAACGCACCCGACATTGACATTCTTTAAACGCATATTCTTATTAAAAAATCTGTATAATTGAATACATTTGGGAAGTCTCACGCAAAGACGCGAAGGCGCAAAGGGGGTTGATTTGCGTGTCTGGAAAGTCCTAGGTTTGATCACGCAAAGCTCTGACCGAAGTCGAGATTTTGCTCTATTTCTGACATTAATCTAATGGTTTCCTGTAAGATAACTACGATTTTTTGATAGTGAATAATGTCTTCATAAGTTAACTCACGATTGGCTTTTTTTCGGGATTTTAACCACTTATCTAAAACTTGATAACCACCGATTTGAAATTGCCAAACCTCCTCAGAAATATTAGCAAAATAACTTTCTTTATTGAGATAAATTCTCTCTTTTTTAGCATCATATTTAACCTGACTTACTAAATTATCTCCTTCACTATGAAAACTTACTTTATTCTGAGGTAGAGATTCCCCCCTCCCCCTGTGGGAGAGGGGGGAAGGGGGGTGAGGGCTTATTTTCATCAAATGTAAATTAACCAATTTTTCTCCAATTTCGCTTAACTTTTGAAATAATTTCTCATTATTTGTTAATGGTATTCTGGGGAAATCTATCTTTAAAAATTCTGCGTATCTTTGACGATAACTAGGGGAATGAAATATTGCATAAATGTAATAAAAAATGTTTTCAGGTGTGGGAAGATACCCTACTTTTTCCTTAATTGCTGTTAAAAATTCAGCCGAAAAATTCGCCTTTTTTTGCTCAAATAAATTGGACTGCTCATTTTCTGTATTCGGGTAAATATAAAGGGGAAAAATAAAACCTATACCTTTATTACTAACAGTAATTCTACTTTCAATAATATTTGTAGTAACAAAACTGTGATTAAAAATCCCTTCTGCAACTTGTCTAACTGTTATTAATCCTAAATTTTCCCTACCTAATATATTTCTCATTACTTCATTTCTAGGCATACAAAGAAAACCCCTTGATTTTCCTGTATAATAAGTGTATCTTATGTCAAAAGGGCGATATAAAATCGGTACAATTAACTCTTTTTTTAAACCACTTTGACGTAAATCCTCTTGAGCAAAATCTACTTTCCAATCCCGTGAATCTTTACCTAAATCATACTTATTTCTCGCTTCTTCTTCTAGTAAATTAACAAAATCCTTAACCGTTTTTTCCACTGATTCTTGACTCCAATGAATCGTTAAAGAATCTCGCGCGGTGACAATTCCCACCGAATTAATCGGCATAATTTCTGTTATTTTCCAACCAAAATCATACTCGCCTAATAAATCAGTATTTTGGGGAATAAATAGATAAAAAGGAGACTGAGGTTTAATTTCTTGCCATTCAATTGTATCCATATTATTTGCGTCAAGAAAATCATATTTATCTTGACGACTTCCATACAAATCAAAATGATATATTTTTGCCATCTTTTTTGGTTACTTGTTGCGCTTTAGCGCTATCTTAAATACATATTCTTGCCTAAAAATCTGTATAATTTAATACTAAATAATTATTTAGACAACTGTCTAGGGTGCGTCACACAAATAATTTAATATTATTATATGGAGCTATTTATGTGACACACTTTACTAAATCTAGAAACTTTTTACTTGGGAAATTTTACCATAATAGCAATACTTACTCCTTGCTGAATATCAAACACATTTTTATCTGGTTTTCCATCGGGTGAAACCTCTTTTTTCTTGGCATTTCCATGTAAATCAATAATATGAATTTCGTCGAAAGTTTGCGCTAAATTCTGACGCATTCCCCGAAAAGTTGGGTTATCCAAATAACCATGATTGGTTACAAAAGCTAGGATTCCGTAACCAGTTTGTTCAATTCGCCATTGCCCAAAACGAATAAATTTAACGTAGTCATCCTGTAACCATTTAGGATTTTTTTCGTTTAAAGAGACACCATCAACTAAATAATAATCCTTAACTAATGCTTCAATCCAAGGATTATTTTTATTAGCAGACTCCCCAGAATAGGGTGGATTTCCTATTACCACTAATACCGGTTTATCTGTTTTAATTGCTGCAGATTGGTTGGCTTCTTCTGAGAGATATTTCCCTAAAATTAAGTCAGATTTCTTAACACCTTTATCTAATGCGTTGGTTAAATAAATTCCTAACCTTTCTTTATTTTGAAATTGATAACCTAAATTTTCTAATAATAATCCTATTTTTAAGTGGGCAATGGTGTAGGGAGTCATTAATAATTCAAAACCATATAAACGGTTTAATAAATTAGATTCCTTAACATATTTATCCCAATTTTTTGCCAATCCATATTCCTCTAAATTTTGGTAAATTTGTTTAATTACTTGATATAAAAAAGTACCAGTTCCAGTTGCAGGATCAAGTATGGTCACCTGCTTATTTCCTAACCCTAATTCTAGGTTAAAACGCTTTTCTAATATTTGGTTTACTGCTCGTACAATAAAAGCAACAACAGGCTCAGGGGTATAATACACACCCCTATTTTTCCTTAAAGAAGCTTCGTAATTTGCTAAAAATGTCTCGTAAAAATGAACAACAGGATCAGATTGTCTAGTTTTTTGCCCGAAATTTTCGAGGATATTTCCCATATCAATTTTAGCCAAAAGTTCCACTAAAATATCAATTGTCCAACAAATTTTAGTGGCTGATTCTGTGGCAATCACCGTAGTAAATAAACCTTTTAAAAACGGTATTCTATCGGTGATATAATAACTAGCAGTTTGTCGATTAAAGGGGTATTGACTCGGATTTTGGGCATGGCCAACTCTAGCAGTAAAAAATCCATAAGCAATGGTTTGAGCATACATATCCGCAAAATTATTATTATCTAAATCAGGGATTAATAATTCTTGAAATAAGGTTTTAAGTTGGCTTAATTCCTCGGTTTCGCTGCTTAAAGCTTCTTGAATTGAATATTTTATCGTTTTTGTATAACGTGCCATTTGTTGGGCTAAATCCGAGGGATTATTAATTATTTCCCCTTGATAATTCAGAAAAAACGTTAACAATTCGGCGGTTTTTTCGAGGTTATTACTAATAATAATTTGATCTTGTTTTATTGTCCCAATTTCCGTGGTTAACTGATGTTTGCCATCAATATACCAGCGAAATTCCAGATAATTAGTTAAGATAAAATTTTGACCAATTGCTGAATCTAAATAACGTTGAATTTGCTCCGTTTTTTCAATTTTAGCTAAATTTTCCCCGATTTTTTTTGCCTCAATATACCCTAACAAAACCTCATTTTTTCTCACCGTAAAATCGGGAATACCTGCTTGATTCTTGGTTTCTTC
Organism: Synechococcales cyanobacterium S06; assembly: GCA_011391125.1. GTDB lineage: Bacteria > Cyanobacteriota > Cyanobacteriia > Cyanobacteriales > JAABRE01 > JAABRE01. The sequence continues at coordinate 54,835 of JAABRE010000004.1, read as the reverse complement.
AATAATCGCATTAATCCCCATCATTCCCCCATCAATCAGCATTTTTAAAGCTGGATAATGACTCCTTTCACTGCCTTTTTTCAGATTAACTTGTAAACTTTCAAGATACTGATTAATATCCATATTCTTCTCTCCAAAAGTTCGTTGTTGCGCTTTAGCGCTATCTTGGCTACATATTCTCCCCAAAAGTTCGTTGTTGCGCTTTAGCGCTATCTTAGATACATATTCCTGCTTTAAAATCTGTATAAATTGATACAAATATGTTTATAGCGCTAAAGCGCAACTACAAACCAAATAACAAAAATTATTAATTACAATTCGGATGAATTGCGCCAGCTTGACAAATTGTTGCAATCTGACTAGAATCCAAGTTTTTAACCTTAGAAAAATCGACTCCTTCAAGTTTTGTAATCGATTCTGCAACCGGAGGAGCTTGGACAAATTGAGAAGTATTCGTATTTTCTGAGCGGGCAAAAATTACGCCTCTAAAATCTGCTCCGTTAAGATTAGCTCCTCTTAAATCAGCCATACTAAGGTTACTGTAGCTGAGTTTAGCGTTTTGTAATTGTGCATTGGTTAGATTAGATTCTGTTAAATTACTGTTAGTTAAATTGCTATTTTGGAGGTTAACATTAGTTAAATTAGCTGCGGATAAATTGGCACTTTCTAAACTAGCACCGCTCAGATTTGCCCCAGTAAAATTAGTACCAAAAGCTTGTAAATTGCCTAAATTTGCTTGGTGTAAATTAACCGAATTTAAGTTACTTTCGCTTAAATTTGAACCGGTTAAACTGGCATTTTGTAAATTAGCTTTTTCTAAATTACTATTAATAATTAGCGCACTACTTAGGTTACTTCCCGTTAAATTAGCTTCGCTTAAATTAGCCTTATTCAAATTAGCTCGGACTAAATTCCCTAGATTAAGATTAATTTTCGGCAAAAATGCGCCGCTTAAATCAGCTTCCTGTAAATTTGCGCCGCTTAAATCTGAGCTTAAATCGTCAAAAGTCCCTGGACGGTTGTCTAAACCTGCATTATAAAAACTACTGTTGCGGAAACTTGCCTTATTTAACAGGGCGGAACGAAAATTCATGCCTGATAGGTCAACTTGGTCTAAAACTAAGGTAAATTGGGCACTTCCCCGACTTACTTGACCTAAATTGGTACGATGCAAGCTGGTTTGCCCTAAATTTCCACTGTTGATGGTTAGTAATTTGGCGATCGCCCTTTTAGTTGCCCTAAGACGCAAAGCGATAATTTCTCCTTCACTGGTAGAATCGGCCAAGGATTTAATGTCGTTGGAGAGGGATTGATTAAGTCGTCGTAGGGGTGCTAAACTTTCCACCCCGTTACTGACAATAGCTTGTTGAATTGTTTCAATTAAAGCGGGATCATTTTCTTGGCCTAATAAATCGACTAACATTTGGCCGGAGCGAGGATCTTCTAATCTAGCCAAGGCTAAAATTGCAGCGCGTCTTTCGACTAAAGAATGGGAATTAGTGGTACTTAATTGTTTAACTAAAGTCAAAAAAACCTGATTATTTTGTTGTTTGGAATCGCGAAAATTAGCTTGACTTTGGATATAAATTTGTGTGCCGACAAAAGTAGCTAAAACCGAGAGCATTCCTGTGGAGGTAAAGATTAATAAAGTAGTACCGGGATGGGTTTTCATCCATTCCCAAAGATTAATTCCCTTCTCAATTCTAGTAGTAAGAAGAATTGTTTGTAACTGGTTTTCTTGAGGGGAATCCAGATTATGATTTTGACCATTTAAAGGAAGATTAATAGTTTGATGTTGGTAAATATAATTATTATTAATTAAAGGTTGTTTACCATCAATAATAAAAGTGTTTGCGATTTGATCATGAAACGGTCTTTTTTTATCGCCTAAAAAAATCATCCCCCCTTCGGCCAATAAGATTAAACCGCTCAAACCAGCAAAAATTGGCAAACTAGGAAAAGCTCCCCCAAAACGCCAAATTAAATAAGCTGTACCTAGAGGAATACCCCAACGACCGAGGATTTCTCGTACCATGACTCTAGTCAACCCCGGAGTTTGGCCATTTCCGGTGACGACTCGAACTCCGAACCAACGTTTGGGGGTAGTTTGGCCGGTTGTCGCCAAGAGAAACAGTTGCCAACCGCTTAAGCCAACCGGTGTAATTAAAGCAACCCACCAGAAGATATTAGTTAGGGGAGCTACTTGTTGATCTAGGGGTTCTCGCTTTTCTAAGGCAAAAACAGAGCCAATTTTGTCCTCAGTTTGGGCTAAAATGGAATTTAATGGCACTTTTTGAGTGGAATCGGTGGAATTGGCGATCGCACCGATGGTCAAGGGAACTAAGGAACTCGTAGCCAATATTGAAATTTCAAACAAAAAAGCAAGAGAACGTCGAGGGAGTAAATTTTTAGTAATACGATGACGCTTACCCTGATAATGTTTTGATGAGAGATTATTCCCATTTTTAGTTTGTGGACTATTCATAAGAAGTAAAAAGTAAGAAGTAGGAAGTAAGATGTAGTTTTCAAAACCGAACTTTCAATGATCAAATATTATTTATTCTCTGGTTTTCGGGGCAATAAAAAAGCGATAAAATAGATAGATTCCTAATACTAAAAAGCCGATACTAAAGAGGGAGGAAACAAGTCTGAGAAAAGTATTTAATAAAGATAAACCAACAATTACTCCTCCCATTCCTACGGCCAATTTACCTTGGGGTGGTAATTCTTGAAACCAAGTTTTAGCAGGAGTTAACCAGTTTGCTAATTCGGTTTCTTTAATTTCGTTTAATTTGTCTTTCCAGTTTTCCATAATGATAATATTATTCGTTAATTTCCGTTGCTTCTATATCAATGATTCCCGGAGGTGTGGTACGATTAAAGTGATTATTTTTCACCTCAATTTGTTCACCACAATTTGGACATCTCAATTCTACCCCATTAATTCCTGTCAATTCATAACTACAAACAGGACATTTATCCTCCACTAAATTACGTTTTACCCACCAATTTACGCCAAATAAACCAGCAATTAAAATGAGGGGGATGAGGAAAATTATGGCTAAAAAACCTTTAAAAACCCAACCCAAACCGACTGAACCTAATAAGAATACTAGCAAAGCTAAGGTTAACCAACAACCTAAACCTGAGTAATTATAACGTAACATTTTCAAGTTATCATTCACAGCATTTTCCCTTTTGTTCTTCTAAATATAAGTGAACTGTTAAAAAAAAGAAAGTAGATGGCCATTTATTTTCCAGCTTCTTAGTCAGTTATAATTGATCTTGACATTGCTATCCTACAATTAACTAAACACTAATTAGGATTTACTGAACCAGAATAAAATGCTTATTATAAAAAGTTTTTGGCCTTTTTTTTAGCTATTTTAAGTACAAGGGTTTATAGATAAAAGGATATTTTTGCTCTTTTTTCAAAAATCTTTTATATTTAATCTAATCCGTAAAACTATTAACTGTCAACTATTAACTGTCAACTATCAACTCTCCTCCTTTTGAGTTGTTTAATAAACCCTAATTAAGGTTTTCTAATAATATTTTTAAATGGTTTATTAAATTTTCTCGACCAAATTTAGCCAATGTTTCTTGTCTTAGCCATTGCCCATTACATCTAGGATCACGGCCTTCTAATATATTTATACAAGCTAAGGCCACTTGATGCACATCTCGATGAGGAATTTGCCAACCTAAACGTCCATCTTGTAAAGGATCAGCTGATCCATCTGAATTTCCTGCCAATACGGGAATACCACAAGACAGGGCCTCTAAATATACAATACCAAATCCTTCCTGTGATGGCATGATATAAGCATCAGCGACGCGATAATGATTTACTAATTCTTCTGTGGGAACAAATCCCGCAAAAATTACTTGGTTTTCTACTCCCAGTTCCTTGGCTAATTGTGCCAAACGAGGCTGATCGTCTCCTCTACCAATGACCAAATATTTAACTTGGGGAAATACTGCTAAAATCTGGGGTAAAGCACGGATGGTTACATCTACTCCCTTATAAATATCACCGGACCATAATCTGGCCACCGTCATTAATACTTTAGCATCGGATAAGCCATATTTTTCTAGTAATTCCGGTGGTTTCTCTCCTGGAGTAAAAATAGTCCCCTCGACGACACAGGGAAGAATTTTTACTTTTTCGGGGGAAACTTGATTAGAGGCACAAAGGCGATCGCCACTATAACGACTAATAGTCCAAACTTGGTCTGCTTCTTGCAAAGCTTTTATCTTCGAGTTGGGTAGAGTTTCCCAAACTTCCTTACCGTAGGTTAAAACAGTATAAGGAATGTGAAATAACTTACTATAAAGATTAATTAAAGGGGCTAAATTTATATGTCCACAAAAAAGGTAATCAGTTTTTTGTGTTAATAAATGGGCAAATAAATTTATTACTAAATTATATCTTGACTGCAAAATATCCTTACTAAAAAGATAGTGAAACTTAATTAAACCAGTATCTAAAGGATTCTCACAATCTAATTTATCACGCAACAAAAACACATCAATTTGACAGTGTTCTGAATCTGCAATTTGCAAAAAAGCAGTCAAAATATCCTTAACATAAGACTGAATGCCACCTTCTTGAGCAAAAACTTCTAAAAAAACCAAGGTATATTTCATAAACAAAAAAAACTTAAATTACGATTATTTAGACAGCAAATCAATAATGAATAAAAAACCTTTGCGCCTTAGCGTCTTTGCGTGATCAAAAAAATCAGATCATTGATAAGATCGTAATTTCCTAAGATAATTACAATAAATCATTTAAGGCGTGTAACAATTATGGCAAAAGTTTTGGTATCCGACTCCATTGATCCTCAAGGTGTCGAAATTCTCCGTCAAGTGGCGGAGGTTGACGTAAATACTAAGTTAACTCCCGAAGAATTAGTACAGGTTATCCCCCAATATGACGCATTAATGCTACGTTCAGCGACTAGAGTAACCAAGGAAGTAATTGAAGCTGGTACTCAACTTAAAATTATTGGACGCGCCGGAGTTGGCGTGGATAACATCGACGTTGCAGCAGCCACCCGTCAAGGTATTGTGGTAGTAAATTCTCCCGAAGGTAACACCATTGCCGCAGCTGAACACGCCCTCGCTATGATGTTATCATTATCGCGTTATATTCCCGACGCGAATGCTTCTGTAAAAGCGTCAAAATGGGAGCGTAATAAATTTATGGGAGCAGAAGTTTATAAAAAAACTTTAGGGGTAATTGGTTTAGGAAAAATTGGCTCCCATGTTGCTACGGTAGCTAGAGCAATGGGGATGAAGTTATTAGCTTATGATCCTTTTATTTCCAAGGAAAGAGCAGATCAAATGAGCTGCACCTTGGTGGATTTAGATTATTTATTCAGTGAAGCTGATTATATCACTCTCCATATTCCCAAAACCAAGGAAACTGCTAACTTGATTAATGCTGATGTGTTGGCGAAAATGAAACCAACAGCGAAAATTATCAACTGTGCTAGGGGCGGTATTATTGATGAAAACGCCTTGGCTGAAGCGATCAAAAATGGTCAAATTGGTGGAGCAGCTTTGGATGTGTTTAGCAGTGAACCTTTAGGCGAGTCCCCTTTACGAGATTTAGGTCCGAATGTAATTTTAACCCCCCATTTAGGTGCTTCCACTGCGGAAGCTCAGGTAAATGTGGCCATTGATGTGGCCGAGCAAATTAGGGATGTGCTGTTGGGTTTACCGGCTAGGTCAGCGGTGAATATCCCCGGATTAAATCCCGAAGTAATGGAAAAATTACGCCCTTATTTACAGTTGGCCGAAACTTTGGGTAATTTGGTTGGTCAGTTAGCCGGCGGTAGAATTGAGTCTTTAAACGTGACTTTACAAGGTGATTTAGCCACCAATCAAAGTCAACCCATTGTCGTAGCAGCCATTAAAGGGTTACTTTCACCGGCTTTGCGTGAAAGGGTCAACTATGTTAATGCTTCCATTGAAGCTAAAGAAAGAGGGATTCGGGTGATTGAAACCAGGGATACTTCTACCCATGATTATTCCGGCTCATTATTTGTGCAGTCGGTTGGTTCTTTGGGCGAACATTCCGTCACGGGAGCATTATTAGAAGGCGGAGAAATCAGAATTACCAGTTTAGATGGTTTCCCCATTAACGTACCTCCTAGCAATCATATGCTCTTTACCTTACACCGAGATGTCCCCGGTATTATCGGTAAAATTGGCTCTTTATTGGGCAGTTTTAACGTCAATATTGCCAGTATGCAGGTTGGCCGTAAAATTGTCAGAGGTGATGCAGTCATGGTCTTAAGTATTGATGATCCTTTACCCGAAGGTATTATCTCGGAAATTAAGAAAATTGACGGCATTCGCGACGCTTATACCGTTAGTCTTTAGTATGTAATAGGTAAGAAGTAATAGACTTCTTGCACCAAGTCAGGTAATAGGTAATAGGTAATAGGTAATAGGTAAAGAAATTGACGCTTATGAGAGGAAAATTGATTTTATTCTTAGTTTCCCAAGAGGTCTAATAGGTGAATAAATTGACCAGAAAAGCGGACTTATCGGTTAAAAACAGTTAAGCGCGAGATTTCTTTACTTTCAGATTATAAACTTTGTGGAGCGGGCATCTTGCCCGCTAAAATTACCAAATTAAATAAGTCACAACTTAGCTGTTAGCTAAAGCAACTATTCATAATTCATAATTCATAATTTAATTTTATGTCTAATAATTGGTGGGAAATTGGGATACTCTGTGATCCAAGTTTAGAAGAATTGATATTCGCAAGGTTAGAAAAATTCGGTTGTCAAGGGACGGCGGTTGAAATTAAAAATCAATCTTGTTTGGTTAAAGCTTATATTCCGCAAAAATCGGCTCATTTGTTAGATTTGGCGGCTTTGGCTCTTTGGGTCAAGCAAGATGCTTATTGTTTTGCTCAGGGAAGTCCTGATCAAATTGTCCAACCCATGGTTCAATGGCATTTGATGGATGAGGAAGATTGGTCAACTAACTGGAAAAAACATTGGCAACCCAAGGAGGTTGGTGATACCATGATTATTTATCCAGCTTGGATCGAGCCTCCCGATGATGAAAAACGGCTTATTTTAAAATTAGACCCAGGAGTTGCGTTTGGTACAGGAGAACACGCAACCACTCAGTTATGTTTAGAATCCCTGGAAATGCGTTTAAGTGATGTGGAAACCGAAAACTTGAAAATTGTTGATATCGGTTGTGGATCAGGAATTCTGGCGATCGCCGCCGCTAAATTTGGGGTAAAACAGGTTTATGGGGTGGATAATGATCCTCTCGCCGCTAAAGCTTCTTGCGAAAATAGAGACTTAAATGACATTGATGAGCAGATTCTCATGATTAAAGAAGGCAGTATCGAGACTTTAGCGGAAATGACCCAGGGCAAAGTTGATGGTATTATCTGCAATATTTTAGCGGAAGTAATTATTGATTTAATTCCGCAAATAACTGAATTGGCAAAACCAACAACTTGGGGTATTTTTAGTGGTATCTTATTAGATCAAGCAAAGGGTGTCACAGATGTTCTTGAAGCCCATGGTTGGACTGTTGGTCTGCTTTGGAAACAAGAAGATTGGTGTTGTCTTAATGTCCGAAGACAATAATAGTTGACAGTTGATAGTTGACAGTTGACAGTTGATAGTTGACAGTTGACAGTTAATAAGGGGTAAAAATAGTGAACAACCATTACTCATCCGATGATTCCTCTCCCCTTAGAAATAAATCTTATGCTTTTGCAATTAGAATCGTCAAACTTTATCAATATTTATGTGAGGAAAAAAAGAGTATATCATGTCTAAACAAATACTAAGATCTGGCACTGCTATTGGTGCATTAGTTAGAGAAGCTCAACAAGGAGAAAGTCGAGCTGACTTTATTCATAAACTGGCAATCTTTCTCAAAGAAGCCAACGAAACCGACTATTGGCTTGATTTACTTCATGACACCAAATACCTGACTACCAAGCAATATCAATCAATCAAAACAGATATAGTCGAACTTCTAAAACTCCTTACCCGTATTATCAAAAACACCAAAAATAACCTTAAACCAAACCAATAACTCTCAACTATTAACTATTAACTATTAACTATTAACTTATGATGCTTTCTCGACGTGATGCTTTAAAATTGATTGGTGTGGCTGGTGTTTCGGGGGTGATTGGTTATTCTAGGTTTAGTAAACCACAACCGACTGTCTATGAAAAAAATACCTTAGATTTGCCCCGTTTTGTCGATTCTCCTAAATCCGTGGTGGTAATTGGTGGTGGATTGGCTGGTTTGGCCTCGGCCTACGAATTGCAAAAACGAGGTTTTCAAGTTACTTTGCTGGAAAAATCCCCCCAATTGGGTGGAAAAATTGCCAGTTGGGAAATTCAGGTTGGGGAAGATACCTTTAAAATGGAACATGGTTTTCACGGTTTTTTTCCCCAGTATTACAATTTGAAAAGCATTGTTTCTGAATTAAATATTACTAATAATTTTAAGTCTTTGGAATTTTATTCGGTGGTTTTTCGTGATAATTATCAACCCGAAGTTTTTAAACCTAGTAATACTGCTTTTCCTTGGAATATCGTTGATTTGGCGATCGCCTCTCCCAATCGTCTCCGTTGGGGAATTAATTTAACTAAGTTTAAACATTTGGAAGTTTTTCACGCCATTACTGGTTTTAAAATGGAGAAAACTTATCAGCAATATGACCATCTTAGTTTAACTGAGTGGGTGAAAGATCAGTTTCCCCAAGGTTTATATGATTTATATTTTTTGCCTTTTGCTAAGTCTAGTTTAAATGCTCCTGATGTGTTGAGTTTAGGGGAATTATTACAGTTTTTCCACTTTTATTTTTTTGGTAATCCGGAAGGGTTGGCTTTTAATGGTACGGTGGATGATATGGGCACAAGTTTAGTTAATCCCATCGCTGAATATATCACAAATAACGGTGGTACAATCATTACAGAAGCTAACGTCTCAGAAATAAATTGTACTAATAACAAAATCAATTCTGTTAGTTATTTTACGGGAAATAACCAAGCTAATGTTCCTTTTTGGGTCGATAAAAATGCTTTATTATCGACAGAAACTGACCATTTTTATGGAGCAGGCGATCGAGTTTTTCTCACAGATAACCAAGGAGAAAATGCAGTTTCTTTAACTTGTACCCATCAAGGTTGTACTGTTGCAAAACAAGCTGATGGTAAATTTTTGTGTCCTTGTCATGGAGCAATTTATGATAGTAATGGTAAGGTAATATCAGGACCAGCAAAACGAGATTTACCACAATATAAAGTCACTCAAACTAACAGTAATCAAGTCCAATTATTGGCAAAATCCGATCATTTAAAAGCAAATAGTCCCGAAACAATTAAAGCTGATTATTATGTAATGGCCACAGATGTCCCCGGAGTCAAGCATTTATTTAGTTTGATGACTGGAGAAATTAACCCCGATTTAAACGATAAAATAACACAATTAGCCCTTTCTGATCCTTTTGCCGTGGGTCGTTTCTGGTTTGATCAAGATTTTGAGTGGGAACAAAGTTGGTTTACTTCCCTCTCAGGTTACGCTTTAACTGATAGTATTACCCTCTATCATCGCATTCAAAATCAGTTTATTGAATGGAATAAAAAGACCGGTGGAAGTGTAGTAGAATTACACGCCTATTGTTATAAAGAAAAGGAATTTCCCACCCAAGAAAGTTTATTAACTACCTTTGAAAACGAATTATATGAGATTGTACCAAGTTTGAAAAAGGCGAATATTTTACACAAAGAATTAGTTAATCAGAAAAACTTTTCTGGTTTTCCTCCTAATAGTTACAATTCTCGGCCTGAAAGTCAATCGGAAATTTCTAATTTAATTTTTGCAGGTGATTGGGTAAAAATGCCGTTTCCTTGTGGTTTGATGGAAAGAGCGGTTAGTAGTGGTTTATTAGCCACCAATCAAATTTTACGTCAAGAAGGCCTACAAAAACGAGAATTACTATCAGTTAATCCTGAAGGATTATTGAAAATTTAGTGGTAGAAATTCGATTTCTAGGAATCGGATTTCTGAAAATTTAAGGATTAGTAAAAAAACCAAATATTCTCGCCAACCTACCTCAAACAGTCAGGATAAAACTGATGAAAATACCTCGGTTAATAAACTCCTGAAACTCATTTTAATCTTTAGTCTAGGCCTTAATTTTTTCCTCTTTTTTCTTAATTTACGGGTAATGCACAAAAGCGATAATTTGTCAAGTAAGTGACCTAAAAGGAAAAATCGGGTCTTAATAATCCGTAATTATTAATTGTTAATTGCCCTGAGTTTATATTAAAATATACATCAGATTTACGTTTATTTTATATACAGTTATGTTTCAATTAAATGCGCCAAAATTACTCGGTAGTGGTTTATTTTTAGTAACTCTAATTTCCGTGGGTTTTGCTAATTCTCAAGTTGTCGGAGCCACGACAAATAATCAAATAACTCAACAGGGAATTGAAGCCTATCAAAAAGGTAATATATCAGAGGCGATCGCCCTTTGGCAAGCCGTGTTACCACAAATTACCAATTCCATGGACAAAGCTACTATTTATAATAATTTAGCTTTGGCATATCAACAAGGGGGAAAACTGGATTTGGCGATTACTTCTTGGGATGAAACTTTGAAAATTTATCGTAGTGAAAATCAGGGCAATATAGCGGCTATTTTAACAGAACAAGCGCAAACTTATGCTAATTTAGGACAACATAGAAAAGCGATTAGTCTCTCAGAAGAAGGGCTGAAAATGGCGCAAACTAATCAAGATAGGCCGACTTTAATGGCTGCTGCGGGAATTTTAGGAAATGGTCAAGCTGCGTTGGGTGATTTTGAACAAGGGAAAAAAACCTTAGAATTAGCGTTAAATTTAGCCCGTCAATCTAATAATTATGATTACATTGCTACTACTTTAAATAATTTAGGTAATGTCTATGTTAATAGTGGTTTTCGTGCTGCTACTTTAGCCGATTCTGCTGTTAAAGAAGGTGATGAAATATTGGCGAAAAATTTTCGCCAAACTGCCGATGAAGATTTAAAGCAAGCTAAAATTTTATTTGTGGAAAGTGCTGAAACTGGAGTCGGTTTTGAGTCGATTAAAGGGTTAATGAATTTATATCATTTACAGGATAAACTTAATGGTAAAACTGTTAGTAATTGGTCAAGAGTTAAAGGTGAAATTTTATCTTTAGCGCCTTCTTATCGTCAGGTTTATGCTTTAATTAATATTTCGGATAAGTTAGATGCTCAAGAAAATTTAAACTCCCTTGAAACTGCGGTAACTATCGCTAAAAATTTACAAGATAAACGCACAGAATCTTTTGCCATCGGGAGTTTAGGAAAATTTTATGAGGAACAAAAAAATTATAACAAAGCAACGGAATTAACCCAACAAGCTCAATTTATGGCCCAAAGTGTGAATGCTTTTGATAGTCTTTATCGTTGGCAATGGCAAGCTGGCCGTATTTTTAAGGCTACTCAAAATACAGAAAAGGCTATTCTATCTTATCAGCAGGCGATCGCCTCTTTACAAAATATTCGCGGTGATTTAGTTGCGGTTAATCAAGATGTGCAGTTTGATTTTCGGGAGCAAGTCGAACCGGTTTATCGTCAATTAGTTAGTTTATTATTAGAAAAACAGGCAATTTCTCCTAGTAATAATAATTTAAAACAAGTTATTGATACTTTGGAATTACTCAAATTAGCGGAGTTAGAAAACTTTTTTGGCGATGAATGTGTAGAGGTAGATCAAACAATTTCCGTCGAACAGATTTTACAACAAAGTAACACTGCGGTAATCTATTCTGTCATCTTAGATGACTATCTGGAAATGATTTTACGTGCCCCTAATGGTGACATGAAAAATTATCGGGTAGCTTTAACTAAACAGGAAATCGAAAAAGAAGTCACTCAATTGCGCTATTTTCAAGAATATCGCGCCACGGAGCAGTATATTCCCCTTACTCGCAAATTTTATGACTTGCTCATTCGCCCCATGGAAGCAGAATTAGCCAAGATTAACCCGAATACCCTGTTAATAATTAATGACGGTATTTTGAGGAATATTTCCTTTGCGGCACTTTCTGACGGTAATGAGTTTTTAATCGAAAAATATCCCTTGGCGACTACCCCTAGTTTGAGTCTTACCACCGGGAAATTCTTAAATAAAGACAAATTGGAAGTTTTGGCCGTTGGTTTAACCGTCGCTAAACCACCTTTTGCACCTTTGAATAATGTCGCAGCCGAGTTGAAAGCGATCGCCAATATTTTACCGAGCCAAGAATTAATCAACCAAGACTTCACCTTAAGCAACTTTGAAGAACAAATAAGCCGCAAAACTTACCCCATTGTTCATATAGCCACCCATGGTAAATTTGGCGTTGATGGTGAAAATACCTTTTTAGTGGGATTTGATCAAAATATTAGCATTAGTGAACTAGACAACATCTTGAGGTCACGGCCAACCTCTGCACCTGTGGAATTATTAACCATGAGTGCGTGTCAAACGGCAGCCGGGGACGATAGATCAACATTGGGAATTGCGGGGGTTGCAGTGCGCGCTGGTGCTTCTTCGGCTTTGGCGACGCTATGGTATATTAATGATCAGGCTACTGTGCCTTTAATTGAAGAATTTTACACACAGTTGAAAAAACCCGGAGTTACCAAAGCTGAAGCTTTAAGACAAGCGCAAATTAAAATGATTAAAGACTCCAATTATAATCACCCCGGTGTTTGGTCTCCTTTTACTATTATTGGCAATTGGTTGTAGCAATAGACAAATCGCCAATAATGGTAATTAGGTAATAGGTTTGGCGTTGCACCTATGCAAGATGATTTGATATTTATTTTCAATGTAGGGGTAGGGCTTGTCCCTACCCTATCAGCGTTTCGGGGGCAACCACAAGGGATTGCCCCTACAATTTCATCTCAGAGTCATGCAACGCCAAAATCTTGATTAATCCCCGTAAATGTAAGGTTTTTTACTATTATTTGTTGAAATCCTTGCACTTAATTCAAGTCCAACTAACTTGAAAATGTTGATCTACATGGCTGTTAGCTTTTTTCAGTAAACCCTAAGTAAGAAGTAAGAGGAGAATAACTATTAACTCACTGACTTAAAAGTTGTTAACTGATAACTGATAACTGATAACTGATAACTGAAATACGGCCGTTCACCCCTACAGTATTTGTAATATAATATAGATTATTCCACAAGATGTTGAGAGAGCCGTTTATTTTTGATTTATAATAATGATAATACAAATTAGCACACTTTTGAAAGTAAAAATTATTTAAGTATCCTTAATGTTAGATTGTCAAAATACCAACTGTTATCAAACCCATCAAAACCCCAAAATTCGGCTTTTATTGACTACTTTAATTTTAATTAGTGGATTTTCTGTAGTGGAATTTATGGTAGCTTTATCTACCCATAGTTTAGCTTTAAAAGCGGAATCTGGTCATACAATTTCTGATAGTTTGGCCTTAATTTTGGCTGTGTTAGCTAGTTGGATGGCTAGTAAAAGAGTTTTTATTAATAGTAAAATTGAAATAGTAGCTGCTTTAATTAATGGGTTAGGATTGTTTACTATGGGAGGTTTAATTATTTGGGAAGGGAGCAAACATTTACAACATCCTCCTACGGAAATAGTCAGTTTTCCCATGTTAATTACCGCTTTATTAGGTTTAATTATTAATGGAATTAATGCTTTTATCTTGCATAAAGATAGTCAAAATGATCTCAATTTACAAGGGGCTTTTTTACATATTATTGGAGATATAATTAGCTCAATTGGGGTAATTATAGCGGCTTTATCTATCTGGTTATTTAACTTTTATTGGGCTGATACTATTATTAGTTTATTTGTGGCAATTTTAATTGGTTTAACTGCTATTCCTTTAATTATCAAAAGTTGTCATAAATTATTAGATAAAAAAACAGATATTGAAACATATTTAAGGAATTTACCTGAGATTATCCAGATTGAAAACTTAGAATTAAACCAAAATATTCTCACCGTAAATTTATTAGTTAAACCCACATTTTCGCCCCAAATAATAGAAACCAATTTACAACAAAAATTTAATCTTACTCAAGTATCCCTAAAAATATCGACCCTTTTAGAAATAGGTAAGATTGACCTAAACTCTCTGATCAAAAGAAGATCAATCTGTTAGATATTTATCTCCATCTACAATATAATTGAAAATAATTAATAATTAAGAACTAAAATGCCAACAAATATAGCTTTAATTGCCCATGATAACAAGAAAAATGATCTTGTTAATTTTGTGAAACAATACATTTCTATTTTTTCCCGTTATCATCTGATTGCTACTGGTACAACAGGGCAAAAAATCGAACAGGAAACCGGTTTAGAAGTGGAAAAAATGGCCTCTGGACCATTCGGAGGAGATACACAAATTGCAGCTCAAATCGTTAAGGGCGAAATTACCGCCGTTATTTTTTTGATTGATCCCTTATATGCTCAACCCCACGAACCTGATATTAAGGCTTTATTGCGCATTTGTGAGGTTTATAATGTACCCTTGGCAACTAATTTAGCCACCGCATTTGCTATTATTCATTTATTAGGTAAAACTAGAATTGGCCATTTAATCTTTAATCCCGTGGCCGGCCAAGGTAATCCTGATCAAGAACTGGATTTAATTAGAAATTTTCTTCAGCCAGATATTCACCTGAATGTGATCTTTACTCGTGCTGATCTTAGTGTCACTAGCCAAGTCGAAAAAATTATCGCCCAAATCCAAACTTCAGCTCAACAAGAAGATAATTTTATTATTGCTTCCGGTGGAGATGGTACAGTTTCGGAAGTTGCCAGATCTGTCATTGGCACGAAAATTCCTCTCGGAATTATCCCCAGAGGTACAGCTAATTCTTTTTCTGTGGCTTTAGGTATTCCTACTCAGATTCAAGGAGCTTGTGAGACTATTCGTAGGGGGGCAACAAAAGTTGTTGATACAGCCCTTTGTAATGATATTTCCATGTTATTAATTGCCGGTATCGGTTTTGGCGCAGAAACCATCGACAAAGCTGACCGAGAAATGAAAAATCGTTTAGGTATTCTTGCTTATATATTTGCAGGCTTTCAGCAAATTCAGGAACAAGAATTATTTGAAACCACCATCGAAATTGATTCTAAAGTTACTAAAATGCAGACTAATGGTATTACTATCGCTAATGCAGCTCCACCAACCTCGGTTTTAGCTCAAGGTTCAGGTGATGTGAACTTCAATGATGGTTTATTAGACATTACCATCGCTACCAGTAAAACACCATTACAGGCAATTCAAGCCCTCGCGAGTCTTTTTACTTCCGCTTTAGTCAAAACTCCCACTAATAGAGAAGATTTAATTTGTTTACGTACTGAAAAAATCAAAGTAAGCACAAATCCACCGCAAAAAGTGGTTATAGATGGGGAAATTATTGGCACAACTCCCATAGAAATTAAATGTATTCCTGACAGTTTAACTGTCTTTGCTCCTCTCGCAATCAATTAATTCTGGTCTCATCGCTTTTATTTTTTGTTATCCTAAAAATTTAGGATATTTTAATTATTTGAGATTATGTATTTTCTTAATAAAACCGAGGAAAATTTAGATATTAATTGGGACAAAATAGCCCAAGAATATCTTAAATCTAAGACTGTTTTAAAAGTATCTGAAAACCAGGTCTTTTATCACACAAAAAAGGAAAATTATCCCCAAATTCCGGCGAATATTCAACTTCGAGATTATCAAAAAACTGCGGTGGTAAATTGGTTGAAAAACAAAGGTAGAGGCACCTTAAAAATGGCCACCGGCAGTGGTAAAACTATCATTGGATTGGCCATCGCTTCCGAACTTTACCAGCAAATTGAATTAAAAGTCCTGCTTATAATTTGTCCCTTTCGCCATTTAGTTACCCAGTGGGGGAGAGAATGCGAAAAATTTAATTTACAAGCGATTTTAGCCTTTGAAAATGTTAATAATTGGCATGATAATTTATCGACACAATTGTATAATATTCGCAGTAATCAGCAGAAATTTTTAACAGTAATTACCACCAATTCCACCTTAATTAGTGACAGTTTTCAATCCCAATTAAAGTTTTTTCCGGCGAAAAGTTTAATCATTGGTGACGAAGCACACAACTTAGGTTCACCTCGTTTAGAAGCAAGTTTACCCCGCAATATTGGCTTAAGATTAGCCCTATCCGCGACACCAGAAAGGTATTTTGACGAAGAAGGTACAGATAATTTATTCCAGTATTTTGGTGATATTTTGCAACCAGAATTTACCCTAGCTGATGCTATCAATAAAGGCGCATTAGTCCATTATTTATATTATCCCATACTGGTAAATTTAACCCAAGGAGAAAGTTACAATTATGCCAAATTAACCCAGAAAATTGGTTGGGCATTAAATAAGTCAACTAAATTAGAAAATAACGATAATTTAACCTCATTATTAATGAAAAGAGCGCGTTTAATTGGAGCGGCACATAATAAATTAGAAGTCTTAAAAGAGTTAATGGAAACTAGGTTAAACACCTCCCATACCTTATTTTATTGTGGTGATGGAAATGTAGCAGGAGAAGATACTGCATATAAACGTCAAATAACAGAAGTTACCCGTATTTTAGGGAAAGAATTGGGCTATCGAGTTAATATTTATACCGCAGAAACTAACTTAAATGAGCGGGAAAATATGAGGATACAATTTGAAAATGGAGACTTACAAGGTTTAGTCGCAATTCGCTGTTTAGATGAAGGAATTGATATTCCTGCCATTAAAAATGCCGTAATTTTAGCCAGCACAGGAAATCCTCGGCAATTTATCCAGCGTCGCGGGCGAATTTTACGCCCCCATCCTGATAAAAATAGAGCCACTTTATTTGATATGATTGTTATGCCGCCGGAATTAGATCGCGATACTTGGCAAATAGAAAAAAACCTTTTAAAAAAGGAATTAAAACGCTTTGTCGAGTTTGCAGATTTAGCAGATAACGCCGGAGAAGCGAGGATAAAACTATTATCTTTTCAGGAAAAATATAACCTATTAGACATTTAATAATTAGGGTTTGCTGAATAAAGGGCTGGTGAGGGCGAGTTGATAGTTTGACCGGGTCTTTTGAGGAGCAAAAATCTTGATTAATCCCCGTAAATGTAAGGTTTTTTACGATTATTTGTTGAAATCCTTGCCCTTAATTCAAGTCCCACCAACTTGAAAGTATTGATCTACATAGCTGTCAGCTTTTTTCCGTAAACCCTAATTAACGATTTTAAAAATATCCCGTTGTTGCCCTTCAAGCAGATAGACCTAAAGCGCAACAACGATGATTGTCAATTATTAATTGTTAATTACCAAGTCCAAACTTGGTCATAATTATTAAATAAATTGGCAAATTCTAAGCGAGAAATTTGCTTAATTCCAGTTAATAATTTACTTTCGGGAATACCTCTAATGGCTATATCTTCAGCGATCGCATAAACAGTGATACCCTGATCAATAGCCTGTTGTAAATCTTGATCCATCTTACTGGGTTGAGTTTGTGTCCAAGTACCAAAACTCAAACCCGAAGCATCTTGACTAATGACTGCATAATTAACAGCATTGCCTCTAAGAACAATATCCACCTCACCTTCAGCAGTTTTCAAAACTTGAATAAACCAGATAACTGGATCGTCTTGTTCTTCAATAGTACAACGATAGCCAGACTGTATAATTTGTAAAGCTTTCATCAATGTTCTCCTATCTTGTACCAATTACCAAACTATTAGATTGATTAGCCCACCCTAAGAAATCCCGTGGTCCACCGCGACGACAACCGTCAATGGCCTCATTGACCCCGCGTTCATCCACACAAAGTCCACAATTGACCCAATCAAAAACAAGCCC
The DNA here is from genome assembly GCA_011391125.1 of Synechococcales cyanobacterium S06. Lineage (GTDB taxonomy): Bacteria > Cyanobacteriota > Cyanobacteriia > Cyanobacteriales > JAABRE01 > JAABRE01. The sequence continues at coordinate 36,894 of JAABRE010000004.1, read as the reverse complement.
TTTTTCTTGAGCTTTTTTATGCAAAGCGGCAATCCATTCCCTAGTCAAAGGGTGTTGTTCCTCCTCAAAAGTGCGCCCATGGACCGCATTTGCGTGGGGTTGTTGTAAAGCAAAAGAGAGAGAAACGCCCCCTTCATAGGCAAAAACATTGACATTGTAGCCCTTTTCTAAAGCCGCTTCCATCATTCTAAAAGCGGTAGTTGTGCGCGCTTGTTCAAAAGGAGCATCCATAATTAAAAAAGTTAAAGTAGTATCGCTCATTAAATTTATATCTCCCTATAACCACATAGTTTTTGTCCCTGTTGCCATCGCTTCTACAACAGAGCTAATCTCAACAACTTTAATATTATTTTTGATTTCATCGGTAGAAATTCCCCTTTCGCGCAAGGAGAAATCGTCAGCTAACAAAGTTAGATTGGTTAACTTATCTAAACTTTCAGTTTGTGCCGTTTTCCTAGCAACAAAAACGCCATTTTCCACCAAAAATAATGTTACCTGATTACCACCATTAGCTAAATCTAAAGCCAACTGATAATTGTTGTTAACTTCAGGAGAATCAAAGGGACTTCGCGACTCGATTAAAAAATATTTAGCCATTATCAATCATGTTCTTTTTTTACATAACTATTTTTATCGCAAATTAGAGTAAAAAAGGTAATAATTTAATGAAATTTAACTTTAGTGGTTGACTATAATCATTAATAACTGACAACTGGTAACTGGTAACTAAGACATGATTATCGCTTTTCAATTTCAATCTCCTGGTCCGATTTTGTTAGATTTAGGATTAATCCAAATACGTTGGTATGGTTTATTGATTGCATCAGCCTTATTAATTGGTCTGACTTTAGCGCAAAATTTAGCCCAACGTCGAAATTTCGATCCAAACTTAATTGCTGATTTTATCATTTGGGCAGTAATTGCGGCTATTCTTGGTGCTAGAATTTATTATGTTGCCTTTGAATGGCAAAGTTATGCTCAACATCCACAGGATATTATAGCCATTTGGAAAGGTGGAATTGCAATCCATGGAGCGCTTATTGGTGGCAGTTTAGCGGGCTTAATTTTTGCGCGTTTAAATCGGATTTCTTTTTGGGAATTGGCAGATTTAATGACACCAGGATTAATATTAGGGCAAGCAATTGGTCGTTGGGGAAACTTTTTCAATTCAGAAGCATTTGGAGCTCCCACAAATCTCCCTTGGAAGTTATATATTCCGCCGATGAATCGCCCTTTAGCCTACATTAATGAGCAGTATTTTCATCCGACTTTTTTGTATGAATCTATCTGGAATTTAGGAGTTTTTGCCTTATTAATTGGCTTATTTTTTTGGGGATTAAAGAATACAAATAAGTTAAAAATTGGCACCCTAACTTTTGTTTATTTAATTGCTTATAGTTGCGGCCGAGTTTGGATTGAAGCTTTACGCACCGATAGTTTGATGTTCGGACCCGTAAAAATGGCACAAATGGTCAGCTTAGGGGCGATCGCCCTTGGCATTTTCGGCTTATTTTGGTTGTATGTGCTGAACAAGCCTTTGGCAAAATAAACAAAAATGCCAGCGCTCTTTGTTGCCCTTTAGCGCTAATATAGTTAGAGTGGGCAATTTAAGCAAATTAATTTTAAAAGGATAATTTCTTGAGAATTGCCCACCTTACTATAATTTAAGAAGAGAAAAATAGATTATGCCACGCATTTTTGACAATATTAACCAACAGCTATTAGAGACACTAAAACATAGTTTACAAAATGCCAAAAGCGCCGATTTTTGTGTCGGTTATTTTAACTTAAGGGGATGGCAATTAATTAGTGAAGAAATCGAGCAGTTTAGTGGGGGAGAAAATAACTGTTGTCGGTTATTAATTGGGATGCAAAAACTGGAAAAAGATCAACTATATAAGGCACTAAGTTTAGAAAAAGAAAACCGCAAAATAGATCAAAATGAGGCTCAAAAAATTAAGAAAAAAGTAGCCCAAGAATTTCGTCGGCAATTAATATTAGGATGTCCTAATAATCGGGATGAATTGTATCTGCAACAATTAAAAAAACAATTGCTTAATAAAAAATTAGTAGTTAAATTATATTTAAGAAATCCCTTGCATGGTAAACTTTATTTAATACCCCAACATCAAATCAATTTACCAATGATAGCCTTTTTAGGAAGTAGTAATTTAACCTTATCTGGCCTCTTAAAACAGGGAGAATTAAACATAGACGTGCTTGAACACGATGCTACAGCCAAATTACAAAATTGGTTTAACGAAATGTGGTCAGATAAATTTTGCTTAGATATTTCCCAAGAATTAATCACAATAATAGATGAAAGTTGGGCTAGAGAAGACCTAATTCCGCCCTATTATATCTATTTAAAAATGGCCTATCATTTATCCCAAGAAGCAAGAGACGGATTAAATCAATATCAGATACCAGATGAATTTAAGCTATTTGAATTTCAAGAATTAGCAGTAAAAATTGCCACCAATCATGTTAATAAAAGAGGGGGAGTAATAGTAGGAGATGTAGTAGGTTTGGGGAAAACATTGATAGGGACAGCAATAGCAAGAATTTGTGAAGAAGATTTCGGTTTTAGCACCTTAATTATTTGTCCAAAAAACTTAGTCTTAATGTGGGAAAATTATGTCGCAGAATATGGATTAAGAGGTAAAGTAATTCCCTTCAGTATGGTAACAAAAGAATTGGGCAATATTCCCGCTCGATTTAGATTAGTATTAATCGACGAAAGTCATAATTTAAGAAACAAAGAAGGACAACGTTATGCAGCAATTAAACAATACATTGAAGAAAGTGATAGTCGTTGTATCTTACTAACAGCAACCCCCTATAATAAAAACTACTTAGATTTATCCGCACAACTACGTTTATTTATCCCAGAAGACAAAGATTTAGGCATTAAACCTGACGCATTAATCCAGTATTTAAGCCGTCAAGAAAAAAGTTTCATTCAACAATTTCCTCAAACTCAGATTCGGTCAATTGCAGCCTTTGAAAAGAGCGAATATTCAGAAGATTGGCAACAATTAATGAGTCATTATATGGTAAGACGAACTAGGAGTTTTATCAAACAAAATTACGCCAAAAAAGATGACCTAACTGGGCGTATTTATTTAGAATTTCCCGATGGAAGTCGGTCTTATTTTCCTTTACGGATTCCCAAAACCATTAAATTTCCCGTTAAAAACCCTCAATCTGATATTTACAGCAGATTATATTCAGAAGAGGTAATTAATATTATTAATAATCTCAAATTACCTCGCTATGGTTTAGGAAATTATCAAGTGGAAAAGAAACCTAAAAATTTAACCGAGGCTGAGCAGAAACAACTGAGTAATTTATCAAGAGCAGGTCGTCGTTTAATGGGATTTTGTCGCACCAATTTATTTAAACGATTAGAAAGTAGTGGCTTTGCTTTCATTCAATCCTTAGAGCGCCATATTTTACGGAATTATATTTACATTTATGCCCTAAAAAATAACTTAGAAATTCCCATTGGTACACAGGATTTAGGCTTTTTAGATACTCTTAATAATGATGAAGATACCGATTCTATTAATAGTGTAACTTGGGAAGATGATAATTCAGAAAATGACGATAAAACAAGCAGCCTAGAAGCTAACAGCCTTTTAAAGACAGAAAAAGAGTACCAAAAACAAGCGGCTAAAGTCTATGAAATCTACGCAAATAAATATCCCAAACGTTTTAAATGGTTAAGGAGTGATTTATTTACTAAAAATTTATTCAAAGATTTACGAGCAGATGCCCAAAATTTAATTAATCTTTTGCAAGATTGTGGCAATTGGGAGGAAAAACAAGACCAAAAATTGTTAGCTTTAAGTGAACTTTTAAAAGGCCAACATTGCCAAGATAAAGTCCTAATTTTTACCCAATTTGCTGACACCACTCACTACTTAAAAAAAGCCTTGGAAAACCAAGGAATTGCTAACCTGGAAAGTGTCACAGGAAACAGCAATAATCCCACCGAATTAGCGGCTCGTTTTAGTCCTAAAAGTAACAAAAAAGAAGCTAAAATTGCCCCAGAAAATGAATTAAGAATTTTAATTGCCACCGATGTTTTAAGTGAAGGTCAAAACTTACAGGATTGTCATATTATTGTTAACTATGATCTTCCTTGGGCAATTATTCGATTAATCCAAAGAGCGGGCAGAGTTGATAGAATTGGTCAAAACGCTCCTGAAATTTTGTGTTACTCCTTTTTACCCGCAGAAGGAGTCGAAAACTTAATTAATTTACGAGGTAGATTAAGCGATCGCCTCCAACAAAACGCCGAAGTAGTTGGCACCGACGAGGTATTTTTTGAGGACATTTCCCCTCAGTTAATCCTCGATTTATACCACGAAAAATCTGGCATTTTAGACGAAGAAGACCAACAGTCAGTGGATTTTATCTCCGAAGCTTGGCAAATTTGGCAAAATGCGATCGCATCTGATCCTTCCCTCAAAACCATCATTGAAAACCTACCCAATGTCAGCTATAGCACCCGTAATCATCAAGGCACAGATATTGATCCCCAAGGGGTATTGATGTATTTGAGAACACCCGAAGGTACAGACGCGTTGGCGTGGATAGACGAAAAAGGCCAAAGTGTCACCCAATCGCAAACGCGGATTTTGCGGCTGGCAGCCTGTGCGAGGGATGCATCCCCCATCCAAAAACATCCCCAACACCACGAATTAGTGGCATTAGGGTCTGAATTTATCCAAAAACAGCAAAAAAGCCTCGGCGGGCGTTTAGGCAATGCTAAAGGCGCAAGAGCGAGGACCTACCAACAACTAAAAAACTACCTGCAATGGATTGAAACAAAAACGCCAATTTTAGCCCAGGGTAACGACTGGGAAAATCTTTGTCAAGCGGTTGAAGAAATTTATAATTATCCCTTAAAACAGACTGCGATCGCCAGATTAAACAAACAACGTGGCAAAAATTTGAGCAACGAAGAATTGGCAAAAATAGTAATAACCTTGCGAGAAAACAACGGACTTTGTATAATAAATCCAGAAGATGAACTCAGAGAAGCACAAATAATTTGTTCATTGGGATTATTTACAATTAATAATTAACAAATAAAAAGGGGTAAAAAAATGACAGCTAATCAAACAATAAAATCTATTACTGAAGAAGTAAAAAAAGAGTTTAACTTAATTTATCAAGAAAGATTAAGCAAATTAATTTTGTTTGGTTCACAGGCTAGAGGAGATGCTCAACCAGACTCTGATATTGATATATTAGTAGTATTAAAAGATGACGTTAACCCCGTGGAAGAAATAACGAAAAATAGCTATTTAATCAGTGAAATGTGTTTAAAATATGAGGCTTTAATTAATTGTTTTTATCTCTCAGAATCAAAACTTAACCAAGAGAATAAACCACTAATAAAAAATATCAAAAAAGATGGAATCTTATTATGAATGAAGATATAGAACATCTAATTATTAAAGCTCAACAAAGTTTAGCTGCATCAAAATTGTTACTAGAAGGAGGTTATCCTGATTTTGCCGTAGCCAGAGCTTACTATACAATGTTTTATCTAGCATCGGCTTTTTTAGCTAGTAAAAACCTTGGCTTTTCTAAACATTCTGCTGTAATTTCTGCTTTTGGTCGTGAATTTGCTAAAACAGATTTAGTACCCAGAAAATATCATCAATACTTAAAACAAGCCCAAGATTTACGCCATTTAGGTGACTATGGTGATATTAATATTATTGAAGCATCACAAGTTAAAATACAAATAGCTAAAGCCGAAGAATTCTTTAATTTTGCTAATGATTATCTCAAAAAATAAGAACAAAAACCATGAAAATTAATCGTCAAAATGCCTTAAATTACCTGAAAAAGTTCGACTTTGAATCCCTGTTTATTGAAGAATTAGGTTGGGATAATCCTAACAGTGATTCCCTTGTTATTAAACATAATGATAATTGCTACAATCTAACAGCAGTAGCGCAAAAAAGAGGTTTAACCGTTTATCATTGCACCTCAGAAAATGGCATATTTCCTGACAGTAAAACCCGCAAATATCTGGCCTCAGAAATTAGTAGTCATTCCTTTGAAAATATTGTCATTTATGCCGATAACTCCTCAGAAAAGCAAATTTGGCAATGGCAAAATAAGGAAAGTGACAAAACCTCAAAAAACAGAGAAACTAACTTTAATATTAAACAAACTGGGGAATTATTGCTACAAAAATTAGAGCAAATTTATATCGACTTTGCCGAAGAAGACCACTTAACTTTATTACAGGTAACATCGAAGGTCAAAAAAGCATTTGACATCGAAAAAATCACTAAAAAATTCTTCGAGGAATTCCAACAAGAGCATAAAAAATTTGTCATTTTTATCACGGGAATTGACAACGAAAAAGATAAAAACTGGTATGCTTCCGTAATCCTCAATCGTCTAATGTTTCTCTATTTTCTCCAGAAAAAAGGCTTTTTAGATAACGGAAATACCGACTATTTACAAGACAAATTAAAGCAAAACGAAGCTAACTTTTATGAATTTTTGAAAACCCTTTGGTTTGAGGCGATCGCCAAGCCAGAAAAAGCCAGAAAACCCGAAACAATTGCCCTAGTTGGTAACATTAAATATCTAAACGGTGGCTTATTTTTACCCCATAAAATGGAGCTAAAATATAACAAAATAAATATCGCCAACTCTGCATTTAAAGCAATATTTCGTCTATTCTCTAGCTATACTTGGCACTTAAACGACACTCCCACGGGTAAAGATAACGAAATTAACCCCGATGTTTTAGGGTATATTTTTGAGAAGTATATTAACCAAAAAGCCTTTGGCGCATACTACACCAAACCAGAAATAACTAATTATTTGTGCGAAAAAACCATTAATAAATATATTTCCGCCCTCACCCCCCCAACCCCCCTCTCTCTCAGAGAGAGGGGGGAGTCCGACTCCCCTCACCCTGTGGGAGAGGGGCTGGGGGTGAGGGCAAATCACCCTGTGGGAGAGGGGCTGGGGGTGAGGGCAAATCTCCCTGTGGGAGAGGGGCTGGGGGTGAGGGCAAATCACCCTTCGGGAGAGGGGCTGGGGGTGAGGGCAAATCAATTATTAGATGAAATCTTGCCTAATTTGACAATTCTCGATCCAGCTTGTGGAAGTGGCGCGTTTTTAGTGGCTGCTTTGCAACATTTAATTAACATTTATACCGAGGTTTTTAACTGGATTGAACACCACGGCGATGAAGCGAATAAAACCCGACTAACTAATATTAAAAACCAGCATCCATCCTTAGAATACTACATAAAAAAACGGGTAATTACTGACAATTTATACGGTGTAGATATCATGGAAGAAGCCACGGAAATCGCCAAATTAAGGTTATTTTTAAGCTTAGTTGCTAGTGCCGAAAAAGTGGCAGATTTAGAACCTTTACCTAACATTGATTTTAACATTATGGCCGGTAATTCCTTAATCGGTTTAACTAAAATTGATGGTAATTCCTTTGAAACTTTACTCCCCTCACCCGTGGGAGAAGGGTTGGGGGCAAATCAGACCCTCACCCCCCCATCCGACTCCCCTCACCCTAATGAAACCCTCACCCCCCCATCCGACTCCCCTCACCCTGTGGGAGAGGGGTTGGGGGTGAGGGCAAATTACCCTGTGGGAGAGGGGCTGGGGGTGAGGGCAAATGGACAAGGGAGTTTGTTGCCGATGTTGGCGGCTTCCGAATATCAAAGAATATTAAAAGAAAAAAACAAGAGCATTCAATTATATAAACAACACGCATTTAAAGCGGAAACAATTGAAGGCACAGAGCAGGAAGATCGACTGCAAATGTTACGTCAACACATCGAACAAGTTAACCAAGAATCTATCAGTAAACTTAACCAAATTTTGTTAGATGAATTTAGTCAAAACTTAGGCATTAAATATGAGGAAACACAACTAAAAGGTAAGGCAAAAAAACGTTTATTAAACCTCAAAGACATGGAAAATTTAAAACCTTTCCATTGGGGTTATCATTTTGATGAAATCATCGGGAAAAAAGGCGGTTTTGACATTATTTTAACTAATCCACCTTGGGAAATTTTTAAACCCCAAGCTAAGGAATTTTTCGCCGAATATAGCGATTTAGTTACTAAAAATAAGATGGATATTAAGACTTTTGAAAAACAGCAGCAAAAGTTACTCGAAAATCCAGAAATCGCCGCAGCTTGGCAGGAATATCAAAGTAATTATCCCCACGTTAGTTTATATTATCGCAATGCGGAACAATACCGCAATCAAATATCAGTGGTAAATGGTAAAAAACAAGGCACTGATATTAATTTATATAAGTTATTTGTGGAGCAATGTGTTAATTTACTGGCAAAAAATGGCGAGTGTGGTATAGTCATCCCTAGCGGAATTTATACGGATTTAGGTACAAAACAACTGCGAGAAATGTTATTTTCCCAGACCAAAATCACGGGTTTATTCTGTTTTGAAAATAGGAAAGCTATTTTTGAAGGTGTGGATAGTAGGTTTAAATTTGTGGTGTTAACTTTTGAAAATGCCCTCACCCCTAACCCCTCTCCCACAGGGGGAGGGGAATATGCCCTCACCCCTAACCCCTCTCCCACAGGGGGAGGGGAATATGTTACTCAATCTTTTCCCGCTAAATTTATGCGTCATGATGTGTCAGAATTAGCTAGTTTTCCTGATGAAAATACCCTGAATATTTCCCTAGATTTAATCAAGAAATTGTCTCCTGATTCTCTCTCAGTAATGGAATTTAAGTCGGAGTTAGACATAGAAATAGCGCAAAAAATGAGTCAGTTTCCCCTTTTAGGAGCACAAATTGAGGGGAAATGGAATTTAAAATTAACTCGTGAATTTGACATGACTAATGATAGTAAATTGTTTAAAACTGAGTCAGGAAAAGGAAGATTACCTCTCTATGAAGGGAAAATGATTCATCAATTTACCCATAATTTTGCTGCTCCTAAATATTGGATTGATGAAGAAGAAGGAAGACAAAAAATATTAGGCAAAAAAGGAGTTGACAATGGCCAAATTTTAGATTACCAATGTTATAGATTGGGAATAAGAGCGATCGCAAGTAATACCAATGAAAAAACATTAATTGCATCTATATTACCTAAAAATATCTTCTGTGGAAATTCCCTGTTAGTATTATCAGAAGTTAAGCAAATATCGAGTTTAGAATTGCTTTATTTACAAGGTATTCTTAATAGTTTTATCGTCGATTTTACCTTGCGTCAAAAAGTCACAACTAACGTTAATATGTTTTATATTTATCAACTTCCTGTGCCAAGATTAACAGAAGGTGATCCTTACTTTCAAGAAATAGTAGAAAGGGCAGCCAAATTAATTTGTACAAGTCCAGAATATGAAGATTTAGCTGCTTCCCTCACCCCCCCAACCCCCCTCTCTCTGAGAGAGAGGGGGGAGTCAGAAAGGGCAAAAATTCGGGCCGAAATTGACGGAATCTGTGCCAAATTATATGGGTTAACTGAAACCGAATTTAGCCACATTTTAACCACATTTCCCATCGTTTCTGATGGGGTGAAACAAGCTGCTTTAAATGCGTTTAGAAACCTAAATTTTTGAAAAAATAAATAACAATTAATTGTTATTTACCCCCTCACCCCCCATCCGACTCCCCTCACCCTTCGGGAGAGTGGTTGGGGGTGAGGGTCAATGAAACCCTCACCCCCCATCCGACTCCCCTCACCCTTCGGGAGAGGGGTTGGGGGTGAGGGCCAATGAAACCCTCACCCCCCATCCGACTCCCCTCACCCTTCGGGAGAGGGGTTGGGGGTGAGGGTCAATGAAACCCTCACCCCCCCAACCCCCCTCTCTCTCAGAGAGAGGGGGGAGTCCGACTCCCCTCACCCTTCGGGAGAGGGGTTGGGGGTGAGGGTCAATTAAACAATATTTAAGCAATCACAAAAAAGCTCAATTAATTGCCCACCTTACCAAAAAGTAATTATTAATTGCGGATTTCTCTCCCTTAATTAATAAACTTGATCATGTGAACCAATATCAACTAAAATAATTAAACTTTCGTTGAAGTTATCATTTTCAGTCCAGATAAAAACAATACGACAATCATAAGTAACAGAAGATGACCAATAACCTTCTAAATTACCACTTAATTTATGGGTTTTTAAAGAAGGAGTAAAAGGATTATTTTCTAACAAATCTAAAATCGCTAAAATCTTATTTTCCAGTTGAGGATTCTTTTTTATTAAACGCTTAAAAGCCCTTTTAAAACTTTGATCAGCTACTAATTTCATTCTTCCTCGTCTTCCAATAAATAAGTTTTAATATCTTTAGCTGTTCCTATTTTAGCTGTGCCCATTGCTAAAGCTTTTAAAGTTTCTTCTCCATTTTTAGCAATTTCTAATCGTCTTTTTTCAATGCTTTTCTGACGAATTATATCTAATAAATAATCTAAGTCATCCACTGATAAAGTGTCCATTTTATCAATCATTTCTTGAACAGAAATAGTAGTCATTTTTAAAACTCCTCTTTTAAATTCTTAATAGTTTAGTTAACTTATTTAATGATTATTATAGCTCTTAACTCAATGAGTTGTGTAGTTAATTGTAGGGTGGGCAATTAAACAATATTTAAGCAATCACAAAAAAGCTCAATTAATTGCCCACCTGACCAAAGGTTAATTGTCAATTGCGGATTTCTCTCCTTTATTTTGCTAGAATTATGGTGAAATATGTTATTTTGAAAGCCCCATGGATAACTCAGATAAAAAAATCATTTATACCAAAGCTACCGTAGTTAATGGTCAACTTAAAACCCAACTCCTTGAATTAAAAAATTATTCTCAAGTTGATGTTATTATTTTGGTTGATAATAATAATAAAGAAGAAAGATTGCAATTACAAAACGAAATGTTAAATTCAGGTTATACCCCTGAAAAAGTAGTTGAGGTAGTTCGTCAGGTGCGTCAAGAAATACTGAGAGAAAAGGAAGGTTTAGTTAATGAATATTCCTAAACGATTATTTCTTGATACCAATATATTTATTAATGCCGAATCTTTTCCTGATAGTAATGCTGATAAAATATTGAGTTTATTAGGGTTACATAATGGGGTAAAGGTTATTGATTCTGTTATTATTATTTCTCCTGACTTAATTGACCAAATTATTCGAGTTGGTAAACGAATTTGGCGAAATAAAGATAGAGCTAGTCAGTTAGTAGGTAAAATTTGGTCAAATCTTAATTATGATTATTTATTGTTTAATGATTATCAAATTCAAAAAGTAATTGATTTTAAACAAAGTAAAATTATTCCCGCTGAAGATGTGGAAATATATTTAGCAGCTAAGTGGGGTAAAACCGATTGTTTTATTTCTGACAATAGAGAGCTAATTCAAGCTATCGCTGACTTTGAGTGTCTTACTCCTGAAGTATTTATCAGAAAATATCTCTCATAAATATAGTATTAAAAAAAGATTTCTGTTAACTTAAAATTAATGTAGGGTGGGCAATTAAACAATATTTAAGCAATTAGAAAAAAGATCAATTAATTGCTCACCCTACAAAAAAAACCTCCTACCTATAGCAATCCTATTTGAATTGTGTAGAGACGTAGCATGCTACGTCTCTACAGTAAAAGGTTAGTGAAAACAATTTTTTACAACCTATTTAGGACTGCTATATTACCTATTACCTATTACCTATTACCTATTACCTCCTACCTCCTACCTCTTACCTCTTACCTCTTACCTATTACCTATTACCTATTACCTATTACCTAATTATTACATTCCCATGATTTCGTAACCAGCATCCACGTAAATCACTTGACCTGTAATCCCACTTGCTAAGTCGCTGGCGAGAAAAGCAGCCGTGTTGCCAACTTCAAGTTGGGTGACGGTGCGACGAAGTGGGGCGATTTCTTCCACATGGTGAATCATGTCGAGAATACCACCAACAGCAGAAGATGCTAAAGTACGAATTGGACCAGCAGAAATGGCGTTAACTCGTACGTTTTGGGGTCCCATTTCCGCCGCCAAATATTTGACGCTCATTTCTAATCCAGCTTTAGCAATTCCCATCAAATTGTAATTTGGGATGACTTTCACACCACCGAGGTAGGATAAGGTGACAATGCTTCCTCCCTCTGTCATTAAGGGTTTGGCACTCTTGGCCAAACGAGTCAGGGAAAAAGTGCTGATATCTAACGCTTTGGTGAAACTTTCCCGGGGAATTGCGCTAAAATCCCCAACTAAACCCTCTTTATCCGCAAAAGCGAGACAATGAATTAATATGTCAACTTTACCCCATTGTTGGGCGATCGCCCCGAATAATTCATCAATTTGGGCATCATTTTGGACATCACAGGGCAGAAACAAAGACGGGTTAAGGGGTTCAACCAATTCTCTGACCTTCTTCTCAAAACGGCCTTTTTCGTCAGGTAAATAAGTAATCCCCAAATTGGCCCCAGCGGCTGCCAATTGTTGAGCGATGCCCCAAGCGATAGACCGATTATTAGCAATACCAGTAACAAGAGCGTTTTTTCCAGCTAAATTCAACATAGTTCACAACTATAAATTAACAAATACCAATTATCTCAAGATAATCGCCAATTTCCCAATAAAATTATTAATCGACTTTAGTATTCTTTTTTGCGCCTTAGCGCCTTTGCGTGAGAAATCAAAACCCGAATATCCTAGCAAAATAGCAATCAATCCGCTATCCTAATAGCTTAAGAATCTATCAAATAGATAGTAAGATAAACTAAACCCTCCCCAATTGTACTCAATGGAAGCAGTGACGAAAGATACAGAATTAGCAGCAGTTTTCCGTAAAATCGGTGGTGGATCATATCCTCCGGTGGTGGAAAATTTTGAACGTGGTAAGACCATTTTTTTCCCCGGAGACCCCGCCGAACGAGTTTATTTTTTACTCAAGGGGGCGGTCAAATTATCCCGGGTTTATGAAGCAGGAGAGGAAATTACCGTCGCTTTATTACGGGAAAATAGTGTTTTTGGCGTGTTATCCCTGATTACTCGTCAACATTCCGATCGCTTTTATCATGCTGTTGCTTTTACCCCCGTGGAATTGCTGTCCGCACCCATTGATCAAGTTGAAAAAGCAATCAGAGAACAGCCCGAATTGTCCATGTTGCTGTTGCAAGGACTGTCATCCCGGATTTTGCAAACGGAAATGATGATTGAAACCTTAGCTCACCGTGATATGGGCTCCCGGTTGGTCAGTTTTTTGTTGATTCTTTGTCGCGATTTTGGTGTTCCCACCAGCGAAGGAATTAGAGTTGATCTGAAATTGTCCCATCAGGCGATCGCCGAGGCAATTGGTTCAACAAGGGTAACAGTCACCCGTTTATTGGGAGAATTGCGCCAAGATGGCATGATTTCTATTTACAAGAAAAAAATTACCGTTCATAATCCCGTGGCCCTTAGTCAACAGTTTTCTTAATGACCAGTGCTTATGTTTTAATTGCTGCTATTTTAGTTTTGGGGGGGTTGCTGGCAACACTGGGCGATCGCCTTGGTAGTAAAATTGGTAAAGCTCGGTTACGTTTATTTAAATTGCGCCCCCGTCAAACTGCTGTGGTGGTGACAGTGGGCACGGGAATCTTGATTTCTGCCTCCACGTTGGGGATTTTATTCGCCTTAAGTGAATCTTTACGTCAAGGGGTATTTGAGTTAGATGAAATTAAGAAACAACGTCGTCAAGTGGAATCGGAATTAAACTCAGTTACAGCACAAAAAAAACAGGTGGAAGATGAATTAGTAAAAGCGACTAACAGACAACAGGAAGTAAATCTTTTATTAACAGAAATTAATGGTAAATTTCAAGCAGCACAACAGCAATTAAGTCAGGTTTCCACAAAGGCGAAAAAGCTGGATATTGAAGTAAAAAAACTGGTAACAGAAAGGGAGCAATTACAACAATTACGTAACCAATTAAAGACACAAATTGGCCAATTAGAAACCCAATCTGCTCAATTAAAAACCAGAATTAGTGAGTTACAAAATCAGGTAGCAACTCAAAATAAGGATTTATTAGCTAAGGAACAAACTATCATAAATAAAGATCAACTGATTGCCCAAAGAGAACAGAATCTTCTTGATAAAGAACAAACCATTTTGGAAAAACAAAAAACTATTATCAATCAAGAACAAACTATTAGTCAAAAAGAAAAAAATATTAAGCAAAAAGAAAAATTATTGGTGCAAAAACAGAGAGAAATTAACGAAAAACAAAGACTAATTAACGAAAAACAAGACGAAATTAATTTAAAAACAAATATTTTAGCATCTAAAGAAATTGAACTGGCTAAGTTAGAAAAAAAAGCAAATGAGTTGGAATTAGACATAGAAAATCGAGATAAATTGATTAATGAACTGGATCAAAAAATAACCTTAAAAGACGACGAATTACAAGCAAAAGAAACGCAATTGAAGGTAAAAGAGGAAGAATTACAGGCGAAAGAAGCTAGTCTTCAAGAGTTACAAACTCAGATGGAATTTTTGAAACGAGAAGTCGCCATTTTAGAGCAGTATTATCAGAATTATCAAGTCTTGAGACAGGGTAATGTGGCCCTTTTGCGCGGTCAAGTTTTAGCATTTGCAGCCGTGAGAATTGTGAAACCAGAAATCGCTAATCAGGCCATTGATCAATTACTTAGTCAAGCTAATCGAACAGCCCTGAAAGTAACTCAACCTCTTAATCCCGAAAATAGCGAGCAAAGAATTGTCCAAATTACTAATTCCCAAGTAACACAATTAAGCGATCAAATTAAGGATGGTCAAGATTATGTTGTGCGTATTCTTTCCGCAGGAAATTATGTTCAAGGTGAAAATCAAATTCGGGTTTTCGCAGATGTCGCACCCAATAAATTAGTCTATCAAAATAACGAAAATATTGCTACAATTTCCCTTGATTCTATTACTTTAACTGACGAAGAATTGGATCAAAAAATGGATTTGTTACTCGCAACAACAAGATTTAGAGCCCGTCGCTCCGGAATTTTGGGCGAAATTCAAATTGAAGATGGAAGTTTAATACTTTTAATCAATTTTCTCGAAACCTTGAAAAAATCTGTCCAACCTCTTGACGAAATTAGAGCGGTGGCTTCAGAAACAACCTATAGTGCTGGACCATTAAAAGTTCGCTTACTGGCCTTACAAAATGGTAAAGTAATTTATAGCACCTCCTCACCATTAACAATTAATAATTAACAATTATTAACTATCAACTATCAACTATCAACTATCAACTATCAACTATCAACTATTAACTGATTATGTATTTAGGTTTTGACCCCGGTAAAGATAAATGTGGCCTTGCTATTATGACACCCAATAATCACTTAGAATATCATCAAATTATCCCCTCCGAACAGGCCATTTCAACTATTAATAAATTATCTCAACAATACCCCATTACCAAAATAATTATGGGTAATCAAACCACCTCTAAAACTTGGAAACAAAAATTAGAAAATGGCTTAACTTCTGACCTTTCAATTATCATGATTAACGAAAAAAATAGCACCCTTGAAGCCCGCGATCGCTATTGGCTAATGTATCCACCCCAAGGATTACAACGTTTAATCCCCCAAGGAATGCGCACTCCACCTCGTTCTGTTGATGACATAGTCGCTATCATCTTAATAGAAAGATATTTACAGTAGGGTGGGCAACATAGATAATTTTTTGTCTTGAGTGCTAATCTTAATAAGTTGACCAAAAAAGGTGGGTATCAGGCCTTCCCCCTTTCCTTTACCAGTTATCTGTTCACTGATAACTGAATAAATGATCTAATAATCCTAAATAGGTTGTAAAAATTTGTTTTCACCAACCCTTACTGTCGAGAAGTTGCAGGTAACGCGAGAGCCCATCACTCATTGAGCACTGCTATAACTGAGATTAGATTTCCTTTCTTTGTTATTCTGTTAGTTTAATTATTTTGAGAACAAATATGCGCCGAATTGATGCTATTGGGGTAGGTATTGCTATTTTTATCGCTGGTGGGCTAATTTACGCTATTTTACAGTTAGCTGGTTTTGATGGTATCACCGCTGGAATTTGGAGTCAAGCTGTCTTAACTACTGGTTTAATTGTTTGGTTACTTACCTACGTTTTCCGGGTTGGTTCAAAAAATATGACTATTCATCAGCAAATGAAAGATTATCAAGATGCTTATATTCAAAAACGTTTAGAAGAAATGAGCGAAGAAGAATTGGCACAATTACAAACAGAAATTGAAGCCGAAGAAGAAAAAAATTAATTACTTTTAGATAACCGCAGATTTTCTCTTATATCTGTGGTTATCTCTCTTTTTTTAGCTAATTCGCTTCTAATTACAGCCTACTTATTGTGATTTAGTCTCAGATTTAGGCTTCACTTTTTTTCCTAATTTACAAGTGGAAATCTTCGAGATAAAAAGAACAGCCAAGAGCTTATCTCATAAACTCAAACAAAACAATATTCTCTTAAAAATATTATCTTTATTAACCATATAGATATAAAATCTAACCCTGATTTTCTGTTCCCTTTAACTTTACATGGCCAATTTGTGTTATTTTTGTTTCTGGTAAATTAGGCTAATAATTAATGTTTAAATTACAAGCACAAGCCATTTCTATTGAATATTCCCAATCAGTTAAGAATAAATTTTTTACTGCAGTTGACCAAGTAAGTTTTAATATTAAATCAAGTGAATTTGTTGTGATTGTTGGTCCTTCTGGTTGCGGTAAAACCAGTATTTTAAATGCCATTGCCGGTTTATTGCCGATTACTTCTGGTAAGTTGACTATTGATGACAAAGACATTACCGGTCCCGGTAGGGGTGAACAGCCCTTCATCCCTACTTGCTCCATGGTTTTTCAATCACCGGCGTTAATGCCTTGGCGAAATGTTCTGGATAATGTCAGTTATGGTTTAGAATTACAAGGATATTCACGTCAAAAAAGGTATCAGAAGGCCGAAAAATATCTCCATTTGGTAGGTTTAAGCAAATTTCAGCAGTCTTTTCCCCATCAATTATCAGGAGGAATGCAGCAACGAGTCAATTTAGCCCGTGCTTTAACGGTTGAACCTAGTTTGCTATTATTAGATGAGCCTTTTTCGGCTTTGGATGCTTTGACTAGGGAATATATGCAGGAAGAATTACAAAGAATTTGGTTAGAAATTAATAATACTGTTGTTTATATTACTCATCTTATTGATGAAGCGATTTTTTTGGCTGATCAAATATTAGTTATGTCCGCTTCTCCCTGCACAGTTAAAGATATTATTAAGGTGGATTTTCCCCGTCCTCGCTCTTTAGATTTAAAACATCAATCTGAATTTAATCAATTGAAAAATCAGATTTGGAATTTACTTAAAACTGAGTCTATTTTTTACTGATTACTAATTAATTTAATGAAAAAAAACCTATTTTCCTTAGCACAAATAAATGGATTTGTCAAGGATAAACAAAATATTTTTATTCCTTTATTTTCCTTAACAATTTTTCTAATTAGTTGGGAATTTATCTGTAATTTAGAATTAATAAATCCTCTGTTTATTAGTTCACCTAGTCGCATATTTAAAGCGGCTATTTGGCTGTTTAAAAATGGATTTTTACACGATATTAAAGTCAGTGCGATCGAATATAGTTTAGGCTTGTTTTTTGCCATAATTTTAGGCATTCCAGCCGGAATTTATCTCGGTTGGTATAAAACTTTAGAATTAATTTTTGACCCTTTTATTACGGCTTTATATGCCACTCCCAGGGTAGCTTTATTACCTTTATTAATTCTCTGGTTAGGAATAGGAATTAACTCAAAAATTGCCGTGGTTTTTTTAGGTTGTGTTTTTCCTATTTTAGTTAATGTAATGACTGGTATTAAAACAGTTGACTCCACTTTATTAAAATGTGCTCGTTGTTTTGGAGCTAATGATTTTCAAATTTTTACTACTATTGCGATACCGGGTTCAATTCCTTTTATTATTGCGGGAATGAGGTTGGCCGTCGGGAGAGGTTTGGTGGGAGTTGTCGTGGGTGAATTAGTCGCTTCAAGCGCAGGAATTGGCCACATGATGAGTATTGCAGGAGCTACTTTTCAAACTGATAAATTATTTGTGGGAATTATTGTTTTAGCATTATCTGGTTATATATTAACAGAATTACTTAAATTTATCGAGAAAAAATTTGAACGTTGGCGAATGTAATTTTTGTTATTAATTAGGTGGTTACAATTATGAGTAAAAAGAGAAAAGTATCTTTTTACTTCGTAATTAAGTCTGGAAGCGCTAAAGCGCAACAACGAACCTTTATTCATTTTATATTTAATTACACCTCCCTACTTAAATGTAACAAAATATCTATTCATTATGTGCATTGAACAGAAAAAAATAAGCGTAAAAGGATATTGTTTTAATAATTAAATTTTACAAGTAACAAATTGTATTCTAATTGTTGACATTGAGAGAAGAATTATCTTATTATAACCTAAAAATATTGGTAAATTTTTCTGTGAAAGTTATTTATAAAAGTTTGATCCCTTTAATATTTAGTTTGCTTAATATTAATGTAGCTTATGGCCAAAATCCGGCCGATATACCGATTAATAATGTTTCTGATTTAAGGGATGTTTCTCCTAATGATTGGGCCTATGAATCTTTGCAAAATTTAACTCAACGTTATCAATGTTTGCTGGGTTATTCTGATAATAATTTTAAGGGAAAACAAGTTTTAACCCGTTATGAATTTGCCGCCATGTTAAATGTTTGTCTGCAAAAAATAGAAACTTTAGTTTCTCGGGGTGAAAGAGAACTTTCTGACAATTCAGATTTAGATATAATCACTAGATTAAACCAAGATTTTCAACCCGAATTAACTAATTTACGGGAAAAAATTGACAATTTAGAAACAAATTTAACCTCCTTAGAACAACGTCAATTTTCTACAACTACTAAACTAAAAGGAGAAGTAATCTTTACCCCAGCCGCAGCTTTTGGTAGTGAAACTAAAGCAAATAGTGATGAATCATTGGATAATGAAATTGCTTTTAGCGATCGCATTCGTCTAAATTTAGATAGTAGTTTTACTGGCAAAGATCGACTGAGAATTCGTTTAGAATCAGGTAATTTTTATGGTTTAAATAATGCTACGGGAACAGACATGAGTCGTTTAGGTTATGAGGTTGATAATAATAATAATGTGGAAATTACTGACGTAGTTTATAATTTTCCCCTTGGTAAAAATATTAAAACTTGGATTGGTGCTAATGGTTTTAGTACCTTAGATATGGCTAATTTACATAATCCCATTTTAGGTAGTAGTAGTTCGGGGGTTTTAACTCGTTTTAATTATCGTAATCCTGCGGTTTTTCGTAATGGTGAACAACAGGGATTAGGCTTTAATATTAAGTTTAATCAAATGTTAGGAATGGATTTAGCTTATTTTACAGGAAATGGGGAAAATCCTCGCCCCGGAAATGGGCTTTTTAATGGCGATTATACTGCTTTTAGTCAGTTAAATATTAAGCCTTCTGATAATATTAGTTTAGGTCTTGCTCTCGCTTATTCCTATTATCCTGGTAGTGAAGTCAACTTTTCTGGAAGTACCGGAAGTGAACTCGCAAAACGTCCTTTTGGAAAAGTGCCAACTTCGGGTTTAAGAATTGGTCTTCAAGGTGATTGGCGCATTAATGAAAAAATTGTTTTTGCGGGTTGGGGAGGCTATGTAAATGCCAAATCTGAAGCCGGAATTAACGAAAATAACACCGCTAATATTTGGAATTGGTCTGCGAATATCTCATTTTTAGATATGTTTAAAGAAGGGGATTTTATCGCCTTAGCAGGGGGAATGCCTCCCAAAGCAACCTATATTGAAAATGGAACAAATGACAAAGATACTTCTCACTTAATTGAGGTTTTATATAGCTATCCTGTTAACGATAATATTGCCATTACACCGGGGTTTTATGTAATCTTAAATCCCGAACATAATAGTAATAATGACTCCATTTGGGTGGGCGCAATTAGAACTACTTTTAAATTTTAATAACCATGATAAAATTACCACAGTTTCTGTTAAATTACTAGCAAATTATGTCAGAAATAACAGCAAATTACGATGAGACATGGAAAGCAGCTATTGGAGAATATTTTGACTCCTTTTTAAGTTTCTTTTATCCCGAAATTTACGAAGAAATTGATTGGGAAAAAACTCCCGTTTCCCTTGATAAAGAGTTAGAAAAAATTACCGCAGCTTCCGAAACCGAAAAACGTTACGCAGATAAATTATTCAAGGTCTGGCTTTTAGAGGGTCAAGAATTCTGGATATTGATTCATATTGAGGTGCAAAGTCAGTATGATAAATCATTTGCTCAACGAATGTTTATTTATAACTATCGAGCTTTTGATCTTTATCATAAACCGGTGATAAGTTTAGCTATACTAGGAGATGAAAGTAAAAATTGGCGACCTAATTCCTATCAGTATGGAATGGGAAAAAGTAGATTAAAATTAGATTTTTCCATAGTCAAACTTTTAGATTATCAATGGGAGGAATTAGAGCAAAGTAATAACATATTTGCCGTGGTAGTAATGGCCCATTTAAAAACTAAATTGACTACCAGCAATTTAACAGAAAGGGAGCAGGTAAAATGGGAATTAGTCAGACGGTTATATGAAAGAGGATTAACCAAATTTGACATTATTAATTTAGGGAAATTCATTGATAAAATGATGACCTTACCACCCGAATTACAGCTTAATTTTAAAACCAAACTTAACCAATATGAGGAGGAGAGAAAAATGCCTTTTTTAAGCACTTTAGAGGAAATGGCCATTGAAAAAGGAATAAAAGAAACTCGTCAACAAGATATTCTTGATTTATTAGAGAAACGCTTTGGTAAGCTTCCCGAAACCTTAATCAAAACTATCAAGAAAATTGACGATTTAACTTTCTTGAAACAGTTAGTAATCGCAACAATTAGTGTTAATTCTCTTGAAGAATTTGAAGGGTTAATTGAGAAAAATTAACCAATTTTAACATGATCAATTTCGGTAAATTCATTGATAAAATGATGAATTTACCACCCGAATTACAGCTTAATTTTAAAAGCAAACTTAACCAATATGAGGAGGAGAGAAAAATGCCTTTTTTAAGCACGATAGAAGAAATGGCCCTCGAAAAAGGTCAACAAATTGGCGAACAAATTGGCATTAAAAAAACTCGTCAACAAGATATTCTTGATTTATTAGAGAAACGCTTTGGTAAGCTTTCCGAAACCTTAATCAAAACTATCAAGAAAATTAACGATTTAACTTTCTTGAAACAGTTAGTAATCACAACAATTAGCGTTAATTCTGTCGCCGAATTTGAACGGTTAATTAATAACAATTGACCTAACTCAAATTAGTTTAATTTGGGAGCAGGAATTAATCCTGTTTCCTCATACTAATATCTGTAATTTACTTACATAAAAACCATAATGAAATTCACAAAAATTTTTCTAATTAGCTTTAGTTCCCTTGCTCTTTTAATAACATCTTGTACTCAAAAAAATGCTAATCAATCTCAGCAAACACCTATTACTAATCAGTCTAATTCTCCAGCTAAATTAACCAATATTAATGTTTGTTATAGTGGTAATTCTGGCAATCAAATTGTAACTTGGTATGCTTTTGAAAAAGGACTTTTTAAAAAATATGGTTTAAATGTTAATTTAGTATCGGTAAAAAATGGCTCAACAGCAACTGCTTCGATGATCGCAGGAGAAATGAATTTTTGTCAAATTGCGGGAACTGCCGTAGTTAATGCCATAGTTGCTAAAACTGATTTAGTGATGATTGCGGGTTTAATTAATACTTATCTTGCCTCTATTATGGTTAATAATAATATTAAAACTCCTGAAGATTTAAAAGGGAAAGCATTAGCTATTAGTAACCCCGGAGGTGCTTCTGACACTGAAATGAGAGTAGCTTTGAAAAGTTTAAATTTAGAACCAGAAAAAGATGTTACCTTATTATCTATTGGTGGACAAGGAGAGCGTTTAGCAGCCATGGAAACTGGTAAAGTAGTGGGTACAGTTGTCTCTCCTCCCACTAATTTTATTGCTCAAAAAAAGGGTTATCGAGAATTATTAGAAATGTCTTCTTTGAATTTACCTTATCAACATACTAGCTTGGTTACAACTAATAGTTATTTAGCAAAAAATCCCGAACTTGCTGAGAATTTTCTGAAAGCAATTGTGGAAGCTATTGCGACAATGAAAAAAGATGAAACAGGCACAATTGAGGTGTTGGCAAAATATTTAAGTCTTGATCTTGCCCAAAATCAAGTAATATTAAAAGATACTTATAAATTGTTAATTAAGGAGATTTTACCCCAAATACCTTATCCTAATTTAGACGGGATTCAAGCTTTATTAACTGAAGTTGAAGCGGAAAATCCCGAAGCGAAAAACTTTACACCTGCTGATATTACTGATACAACTATTTTGGAAAAATTAGAAAAAGATGGATTTATCAACCAGTTTTATTAATTACAATTTTGTTATTTTAAGATAACCAACTCTAGTAATTTATCAAGAGGGAAAACCAATGCCAACTGTAAAAATTGAAGCCCAATTATCAAAAGATGATTTACTTCAAGCTGTTCAACAACTAAATTTAGCTGAATTAGAACAGTTTATTCAGGATATTATTGCCATTAAAGCTAAACAAAAAGCTCCTCATTTATCAAAAGATGAAACAGATTTGTTCCTAAAAATTAATCAGAATATTCCCCAAAATATTCAGCAACGCTATCAAATTTTAATTAATAAAAGGAAAAATGAAACTTTAACTGAACAAGAATATCAAGAATTATTGCAATTAACAGAACAAGTTGAAAATCATCAGGTTGAACGTTTAGCCTCTCTGACACAATTAGCCCAGTTGCGCCAATTATCTCTGTCTAATTTAATCACACAACTTGACATTAAACCAATCATTAATGACTGAAAATAAACTTACCACTCAACTTAAACAATCTGTTAGAATTAGAGCCAAAAATTGCTGTGAATATTGTCATTGCTAAAAACTTAAA
Organism: Synechococcales cyanobacterium S06; assembly: GCA_011391125.1. Classification (GTDB taxonomy): domain Bacteria; phylum Cyanobacteriota; class Cyanobacteriia; order Cyanobacteriales; family JAABRE01; genus JAABRE01. The sequence continues at coordinate 13,811 of JAABRE010000004.1, read as the reverse complement.
ACCTGCTAACATTGTTAACACAAATACCCTAGAAAAATTAGAAAAAAATGGATTTATCAACTCGTTATACAAGCAATAATATTGACCACATTAGTAAGTTTTCTAGTAAAGCTAAAATTTATGATCAATCTCGCTGGGATTTTAACCCAGAAGCGATCGCCCAAATGTCAACAATTACCGGAATTACTGATAATTCCATTGTCGCAGATATGGGTTCAGGTACGGGAATGTTAACAGCACATTTTGTGAATAATGTCAAGGAAATTTATGCGATCGAACCTAATGCAAAAATGAGGGAAATAGCTGTTAATAAATTAAGCAAATATCCCTCTTTTGTTAGTATTGATGCTTTATCCGATGCGACGACTTTAGCTGATAATTTTGTCGATTTAATAGTGGTTGGTAGATCACTTCATTGGTTTAATCCTGAGACGACTAAACAGGAATTTTTACGCATTTTAAAACCGAAAGGTTGGTTAGCAATTTGTCAAATTAATAACGAAAATGCCGAATTACAAAAAGCATTAAAAACCCTGAGAAAAAAAGAATATGGCTGGAATATTGTCGAAGATAAAACTAAAATAATTGAAAACAACGATTTAGTCTCTTATTATTTTAGTAAAAACGGGTTTCAAAACATAAACTATGCTTCAATAATTAGAGAAAATTGGGAACAATTCATTAAGCGATTTTGCTCATTTTCACCTGCTCCAAATCCAGAACATCCCTTGTATGATAAATTAGAACAAAAGGCAAAAGAAATCTTTAATAATTACAGTGAAAATGGTATATTAACTATTAATATAGCCACCGAAATTAAATTAGGTCAACTTACCTAATAGATTTAGATTAAATAAAAATGGGATATAATTCTTATAGAGAATGTAAATTATTTACTAATGTAATAATCAATTTTATGGATGAAGTTATTATTCAAACAAAAATCAATTCTGAGTTAAAAGAGGAAGCAGAAGCAATTTTACAAGCAATGGGGTTGACGACTTCCGAGGCAATTCGTGTTTTTTTACAACAGATTGTTAATTCGGGAAGATTTCCCTTTCAATTGTCACTTCCCCAGCCCAATGAGGAAACCTTACAAGCTTTGCAGGAGTTGGAAGCTCGAAAAGGGGAACTTTTTGATTCTCCCGATAGTTTATTTGCGAGTTGGGAAGGTTAGTTTATGTCTTTGACGATTCGACAATCTACGATTTTTCGTCGTGATATTAAACGTCTGAAAAAAAGAGGATTAGATTTACAGGATTTAGAAGCATTAATTAAACTTTTGGTATCACAAAAAACATTACCAAAACACTACCGTGATCATGCTCTTGTGGGAAATTGGCTAGGTTATCGAGATTGCCATATTCAACCAGATTGGTTACTTATAGTAATTTCAATTAAGATTAGAACAGTTAAAAAATAGGTTCGTAGTTGCGCTTTAGCGCTTCTTAGGACTAAAGTCCAACAACAAACTAAAAACTTTTGTTTAATTTTTATTTGGAATTACTATATTTACAAGATTACAGATAATGAGTTATTGTTAGCACGAACTGGTACTCATTCAGAAATATTTGGCTCATAAAAGTTTCTTTTTTTTAAACACTTATTAATCATTCTTACTAGGAAAAATAACCATGAATAATCACTATTTAGGCTTTGAAAAAACAGAAATTGAACAATCTATTAGTCAGCGTTTTGAAAAAGTAGTTAATCATTATCCTGACCACCTCGCCATTAAAACTAATACTGGCGATATAAGCTATCAAGAATTAAATCAAAAAGCGAATCAAACTGCACAATTAATATTAGAAAAAAGGGAAAATCAAGCACAATCCATTGCTATAATTTTAGAACAAGATATCTGTCAATTTATTGCTATGATTGCGACTTGGAAAACAGGTAATCCTTATGTAATTTTAGAGCCAACTTTACCCGAAGAAAGACTAATTCATATTAGTGAAAATTTACTCAGTAATTTAATTATTACTAATAATAAAAACCTATCTTTAACTGAAAAAATTACAGTAAATAACTGTCAATTAATTAATATTGATCAGATAGAAAATGACATTTCTACAAATAATCTTAATCTCTTAATTACACCAGATAATCTAGCTACTATTCTTTTTAGTTCAGGTTCGACAGGAAAACCAAAAGGAGTAAAAATTAGCCATCGTCAAATATTACATAGAGTTTGGTTTGAAACTAATAATTATAATTATAGTATTAAAGATAATATATCTCTCTTATATTCTAGTAGTTTTAGTGCTGCTACCAGTGATATTTATAACCCCTTACTTAATGGTTCAAAATTATGTTTATATGATTTAAAAAAAGAAGGTGTTTTTCCCTTAATAGAATGGGTAATTAAAGAAGAAATTAGCTTTTTACATTTACCGGCTGCTTTTTTTCAAGAATGGTTAGAAACCTTAACAGGAAAAGAAGAATTTAAACATTTATCTTATGTTAGACCTTCAGGAAGACTTTATTATCAAACAGTAGAAAAAGCGAGAAAATATTTACCTGAGCAATGTAAAATAATTCAAAATTTATCATCTAGTGAAACTTCAAAACTTACTATTTTAACTATAGATCAAGATACAAAAATTAATCAAAATATTGTATCAGTTGGCTATGTTTTACCAGATAAAGAAATATTTTTATTAGATGAAAATAAACAGAAAGTAGGCTTTAATCAGATCGGAGAAATTGCGGTTAAAAGTCGTTATTTAGCAAGTGGTTATTGGGGGAATGAAGAGTTAACAAAAGAGAAGTTTATTCCCTGTGAAAATGAAGAAGGGATGGTTCTTTATTTAATGGGAGACTTGGGTAAAATGCAGCCTGATGGTTCTTTAGAATTATTGGGTAGAAAAGACTCAATGGTAAAAATTCGGGGTTATACTGTTTATTTAACGGAAATAGAAATGGCACTTTTAGAGTTACCAGAAATTAAAGAAACAACCATCATAACCCAAGAATATTCTTTAGGTGAAAATCGTTTAATTTGCTACATTGTTACCCAACCTAATACCACATTAACAGCTAAACAATTAAGGGAATTTCTCACTTCCAAATTACCAGAATATATGATTCCTTTTGCCTTTATTTTTCTCGACAAATTCCCAGTTACAGAAATAGGTAAAATTGATAAAAAAGCTTTACCAATTCCCGAATTTAGCAGAGATAATTTAGATAATTCCTATTTACCATCTTCTAATTTAATAGAAGAACAATTAACCGAAATTTGGCAAGAAGTATTAAAATTTAAACCCATTGGTATGGAAGATAATTTTCTCAGTTTAGGAGGTAATTCTCTATTAGCAACCCAAATTGTTAATCGGATAATTGACCAGTTTAAGATACAATTATCCTTACAGGAGTTATTTAATACGCCAAGTATTGCGATTATGGCCAAACTCATTGAATCTAAACAGAATGAATTAGAAACCATGCTACGAGAAATCGAAAATTTAACCGATGAACAAGTTGTGCAATTATTAAACAAGGGGAATTAAAATAGAGAAAACTCTATGGTTCACCTAAATAAAAATAATCGTTGTAATCAAGATGAATAAATCAATTAATGACACAATCGAACAATTTATTGAAAAATCAAAGACATTTAATGGGCAAATAATTCAAGAAAGAGAGCCTTGGAACACAGAAGTTACGGCACAAGCAATTAGACATTTTGCCTATGGAATTAGTGATGATAATCCCCTGTGGTTAGATATTGATTATGCTACCAAAACTAAATATGGAAAACTACTCGCACCGCCTACTTTTTTAACTTCGGTTTTATATCCTGCTTTGCATGGTTATCCTATGGATATACCGATGTCCAGTTTAGTGGGTTCGCTGGAATATCAATGGTTTAAACCAATTTTTATCGGGGATAGGTTAACTCCGATGGCCAAACAGACAGGAGTAGAAGAAAATAGAGATCGTCATAATCGCCCTTTAGTCTGCATTCTCTCAGAAACATCTTATCATAATCAAGAAAATGAATTAGTAGCCAAAGCCAAGAGTAACCTAGTTTGGATAGCACGAACAGAAGAAGATTTATTGATCGAACGCCAAATTTATCAATATTCAGAAGCAGAATTAAACCAGATTAAACAAGCCTTAGAAGCAGAAAAAAGGAGGGGAGAAGAGATATTATGGGGTGAAGATGTAGAGATAGATAGTGAGTTACCGCCTTTGGTTCGTGGTCCTTTAACCATGGGTGATTTGATCTGTTGGCAAAGTGCGATCGGACCTTCTTATCGTGCGGGGGCATTAGGCTATAAAGATGGTTTAAAGGCACCCCATACTCTAACCAGAAATCCAATTACAGGTTGGCAAGTCAAATATTCTCAACAACATGAGGATTTTCTGATAACAAAACAACGGGGAATGTCTGCCCCTTTTGACAATAGCATGATGCGTTTTGCTTGGCTATCTCCTTTATTAACCAATTGGATGGGAGATGCGGGAGAATTAAAACGGTTATCCATCGAAATGATTGCCCCTGTTATTTATGGGGATACAGTTTGGTATCAAGGAAAAGTTATCAAAAAAATAGAAATTGAAACAGGCATTTTAGTAACAATTAAAGTTACAGGTAAAAATCAACTAGGGGAATTAACCACCACAGGAGAAAGCGAGGTTTTATTACCTTCCGTGAAAACCCAGTTAAGATCAAAACTACCCTTATTTATTCCTGAATCTTATCCTCAAGAGCCTTGTATTCATCAATTGATTGAAGCGCAAGTAAGCAAAAATTTAGAAAAAATAGCCCTTATTGATGAAAATAGACAACTAACGTATCAACAGTTAAATCAAGAGGCGAATCAATTAGCCCATTATCTTCGTCAATTTGACATTCAAGCCAATAGTTTAATCGGAATTTGTTTAGGGCGATCGTCTGATTATGTGGTCACAATTTTGGCTATTTTAAAAGTAGGTGCAGGTTATTTACCCTTAGACCCTAATTATCCCTCAGAGCGTTTAGCTTTCATGTTAAAAGATGCTCAAATTTCAATTTTAATTACTCATTCTCAATATATCTCTCAATTACCAGACTTAGATATTAAATTAATTGATTTAGAGAGAGAACGCGCGCAAATAAATCAGCAAAGGGTAGAAAATTTAAAGGCTCAGATTAGTTCAAATGATTTAGCTTATGCCGTTTATACATCTGGTTCAACAGGCCAACCAAAAGGGGTTTGTATTCCTCACTATAGCCTATCTTCTTACTTGCAAGTTTTGCCTTCAGCCCTAGGAGTTAACCAGAATGATAAATACTTGCACACCGGTTCATTTGCTTTTTCCGCAGGAGTCAGACAAACCTTATTACCCTTATTTGTCGGTGCAACTTCCGTGATTGCCGATGAGCAAACAAGACAAAATCCAGATCAATTGTTTCAATTAATGAAACGGGAAAATATAACTATTTGGGATACTGTGCCAACCTTATGGCGATTTAATTTAGACTATTTAATTAACCTAAATGATCACACTCGATTTGATTGGTTAGAAAATAAATTAAGATTAATTTTGGTCACTGGTGAGCCTTTATCATGGGAAATTCCCTTTCAATGGCGTTATCGATTACAACATCCTGCCCAGATTATTAATCTTTATTCTCAGTCGGAAACCACCGGTACAGTTTGTTATTATTCTTTACCTCAACAATTTGAGGAAAAAACAGGATTTGTGCCATTGGGAAAACCTCTAGCTGATAGCAATATTTTCTTGCTCAATCAAGATTTGCAACCTGTAAAACAAGGAGAAACAGGAGAGATTTATGTCACAGGAAAACGTCAAGTAAAAAGTTATCTTTATCGCCCTCAATTAAGCAAAGAAAAGTTTATTTTCAATCCTTTTGAAGATGTTACTCATCTATATAAAACAGGCGATTTAGCCCGTTATAATTCCAATGGTATTTTAGAAATTGTCGGTAGAAGCGATCGCCTTGTCAAAATAAGAGGTTTTCGAGTTGAGTTAGATGAGATTGAAAACGTACTTAACGAATATCCAGATATTAAACAAACAGTGGTCATTTTAAGAGAAAATACCCAGACAGAAAAATCGTTAATTGCTTATCTTGTCACAAAAAATCAAATAAAAATTACAACATTAAGAGAATTTCTCGCACCAAAATTACCAGATTATATGACACCATCTCATTTTATATTTTTAGATGAATTTCCTTTAACCCCTAACGGCAAAATAGATAAAAAAGCATTACCATTACCTAATTTTGAAGCGAATAGAGAAAATGAATTTATTGCACCTCGTAATGAAATAGAAAGAAAATTAACCGAAATTTGGCAGGAGGTATTAAAATTTAAACCCATTGGTATGGAAGATAATTTTCTCAGTTTAGGAGGTAATTCTCTATTAGCAACCCAAATTGTTAATCGGATAATTGACCAGTTTAAGATACAATTATCTTTACAGGAGTTATTTAATACCCCAAGTATTGCAACTATGGCCAAACTTATTGAATCTAAGCAAAATGAATTAGAGAAAATGTTAACAGAAATTGAAAATTTAGCCGATGAAGAAGTTACAAAATTGTTAAATAATATTAATTAAAATTAAGGTGTAATTATGACTAACTTTCCAGAAAAAATTGCTAATTTATCCCCCGAAAAACAGGAACTTTTACGCCGTTTAATAGCTCAAAAAACTCAAACTAATCAAATAATTAGACATAAAGGAGCAACGTCTTACCCTGCTTCTTCTGTTCAAACTAGATTTTTGTTTTTGGAACAATTACAATCAGGATCATCAATTTACAATAATACCAAAATCCTAAAATTTAATCAATATCTTAACATAAATGCTTTAGAAAAAGCCCTAGAACAACTTATATTTAGACACGAAACTTTACGCACTAAATTTATTTTTGAAAATCAGGAATTAAAACAAGTTATTTTCTCAGAATTTACCGTTAAATTACCATTAATTAATCTTACTAATTATCCAGAGGAAAATAGACAAGAAATATTAGATAATTTATTAACTCAAGAAACCGAAAAACCATTTAATCTTGACAAAGATTTAATGTTTAGATCTGTCTTATTTAAAAAAAATGAAAATGAATATATTTTATTGTTAGTTTATCATCATATAATTTCTGATAATTGGTCAGCGAATATTTTAACAAATGAATTATTAAATATCTATAATCATTTGGCCCATAACGTGCCGCTAAATCTTCCCGAATTACCCATTCAATATGGAGATTATACTATCTGGCAAAAAGAACAATTTAACCAGCAAAATTTTCAAAAACAACTAGAATATTGGACTACAAAATTAGCAGGTAAATTACCTATTTTAAATTTACCAACGGATAAATTAAGGCCAATTACTCCCAGTTATCAAGGAAAAAGTATCTCTTTTTTATTACCAGAAAACTTAACCAATGACTTGAAAAAAATCAGTATTCAAGAAGAAGTAACTTTATTTATGCTCTTTCTGACAGCTTTTAAAATCTTATTATATCGCTATACTGGAGCAGAAGATATTATTATTGGTACGCCAATTTTTGGTCGTCAAAGATTAGAAACTGAAAATTTAATTGGCTGCTTTCTTAATACCCTTGCTTTACGGGATAACTTAGGTAATAATCCGACTTTTAAAGAACTATTACAACAGGTAAAAAAGACTTGTTTAGAAGCTTATAACAATCAAGATTTACCTTTTGAAAAAATAATTGAACAATTACAACCTGAGAGAAATTTAAGTAATTCTCCTGTGTTTCAAGTAATGTTTAATTTTCCGAAGTTTTCTGAGAATTTTTTACCTGATTGTCAATCCTTTATTGAGATTATTAAACCAAAAATAGAAACAGCGATGTTTGATTTAAGTCTTAATCTTAGGGAAAATTCTGCCGGATTGGAAATAACATTTAATTATACCAGTGATTTATTTTGCCCTGAAACAATTCAGCGTATGATAGGTTATTTCCAAACCTTATTAACAGGTCTTGTTAACAATCCAAATGAAAAAATTTCACTATTACCTTTATTAAATCCCGCAGAAAAACAACAAATATTAATAAATTGGAATAACACAAAATCAGACTATCCTAAAGATAAATGTATTCATCAATTATTTGAAGAACAAGTAGTTAAAACACCTCATAATATTGCGCTAGTTTTTGAAGATCAACAATTAACCTATCAAGAATTAAATGAAAAAGCGAATCAATTGGCCCATTATTTACAAAAATTAGGCGGAAAAACTGGAGATTTAATAGGAATAAAAGTAGAGCGTTCACCCTCTTTAATTATGGCCATGTTAGCAATTTTAAAAATAGGAGGAGCTTATTTACCCTTAGATATTAATTATCCCCAAGAGCGTCTTAATTTTATGTTAGAAGATGCACAAGTTAACCTAGTTATTACCGAAAGTAATTTAGCTAAAAATAGCTCAGATACAGATAAAAAATTTATTTATTTAGATACAGAAAAAGAAAGTATTAAACAAGAATCCGAAGCTAATTTAGAAACAGAAGTTAGTGCTAAAAATTTAGCTTATGTAATTTATACATCAGGTTCAACAGGTATTCCTAAAGGAGTAGAAATACCTCATATTGGCGTAAACAGACTGGTATGTTATACTAATTATCTTAAGATAAATTCATCGGATAAAATAGCACAAATTTCTAATACTTCATTTGATGCTGCTACCTTTGAAATTTGGGGAGCTTTGCTTAACGGAGCTCAATGTATTATTATCAAAGATAATCTCCCCATCGCTGAAAATCTTAAGCACATAATTACAACGAATAAAATTAGTATAGCTTGGTTGACTACCGGTTTATTTAATACAATTATTGACCAAGATTCTCAAGCTTTATCAGGATTAAAAACCCTTTTAGTGGGTGGCGAAGCATTATCAATCAAACATATTAAAAAAGCCGATCAAAATCTGCCCGAAACTGAGATTATTAATGGTTATGGTCCAACAGAAAATACAACTTTTACTTGTACTTATAAAATTCCTAGAAAGCTAAACTCTTACTTATCTTCTATTCCCATTGGTAGTCCCATTTCTAACACCCAAATTTATATTTTAGATAATAATTTACAACCACAACCAATAGGAATAACAGGCGAAATTTATGTCGGTGGAGATGGTTTAGCACAAGGTTATTTAAACCGTGAAGAATTAACTATAGAAAAGTTTATTCCTAATCCTTTTGGGGATGGTAAATTATATAAAACAGGGGATTTAGGCCGTTATTTACCTGATGGTAATATCGAATTTATAGGAAGGATTGATAACCAAGTAAAAATCCGCGGTTTTAGAATCGAATTAGGAGAAATTGAAACTACTTTAAACCAACATCCTAACATTAAAAAAAGTGTAGTAATAGCGAAAGAAAATGCACAAGGAGATAAATATTTAGTCGCTTATTTGATTACAAAAGAGGAAATTTCAGTTAAAGAAATCAGACAATTTCTATCAGGAAAATTGCCTGATTATCTGACTCCTGCTACTTTTGTATTTTTAGATAGTTTTCCCCTAACTCCCAATGGAAAAATAGATCGAAAATCTTTACCTGAACCAGATTTTACTGCTAATTTAGAACATGAATATATTGCTCCTAACTCTGAATTAGAAACTAAACTTGTGCAAATCTGGTCACAAATTTTAGGGAGAGAAAACATCGGAATTAGAGATAACTTTTTTGATTTGGGAGGTAATTCCTTATTAACAATTAGATTAGTTTATGAAATTCAAAAACAATTAGGTTATCAAATTCCCGTTAAAACTTTATTTCAATTATCTTGTATTGAAACCCTTGCCGAAAGTTTGACCAATTCTAATCATGATCAGATCGAAACATCACTTAAGCAACTTTTTGGTGAAGATGACCCGAATTATCCTTCACTTACCGTTAATGAAAAACTTGGTTTACTGGCCAGTACAACCACGAAAAAAAGGGTTAATAATTCTTTATTAATGTTAGAAAAAACTGGACAACCTCAGTTATATAAACCCCTATTTTTTGTGTATTTATTAGGAGAATTAGGAGCAAATTTACCAGATTATTTACCACTTTATCATTTAACAGCTTGGGTAAAAGTGGAAAAACCAGACACCTTTATTAAAAGTTTAGCTACATATTATGTTCAGCAAATCTTAAAAATACAACCCCAAGGACCTTATTTTATCGGTGGTTATTGTTTTGGTGGTTTAATTGCTTTAGAAATAGCTCAACAATTGCAAAATCAAGGTCAAGAAGTCGCTTTATTAACTTTAATTCAAACCAGAGGAACAAATGTTCTTTATGCTCGTTATCAACCTTTACTAAAAAAATTAGGTTATAATTTATATTTAAAATTAGTAATGAATTTGCGCATTTTAGCTCATTTAAACCAGGAGGAAAAAAAGGAATATCTAATTAATAAATTTCAGAAAATTGTTAATAAAATTAACAAAAAAAATAACGAGCAAACTCCAGAAAATAATACCAGATTAAAGGTTAATAATGAGCAACAGGACAAAGAAATATTATCCTCTTTATTAGAAGCAAGAAAATATTATCAAATTCAATCCTATTCAGGAAAAGTTGCTCTTTTCTTTGCTAAAGAAGGAGGTATGTATTCCTTTATTTTTCCCCAAGGAGGTTGGGAGCAATTATTAACAGGAGCAGTATCAATTCATTTAGTACCTGGTAATCATACCGGAGTTTTAAATACACCTAATGTTCAGATTTTAGCACAATTTCTTGACACAGAATTAGCGAAGTGCTTTAGTTAAATTACCACTTAAATCTCAGTAATTAATGATTTTATCTCCTTAAAATTATCCTTGACTTAAATAGGCGATCGCCTCCCTTATCCATTCTTCAACGTTATTATTTTTTAACATTAAATTATCTTGACTTAACACCGAAATAGCTTGTTGTATTTCATCATTGGTATAACCTAAAGCTAACAAAGTCATGTCTAAATCCTCCAAAATAGCCAAACTTGGCATCGTTTTTGAACTATGCTCCGTTATACCAATAATTGAGCGCCATTGTGCTAATTTTGTTCTTAATTCCAGGGAAATTCTCTCCGCGGTTTTTTGTCCAACTCCGGGAGTTTTCGATAATAAACGGATATTTCCGGTGACAATTGCTTGGACCAATTGTTCCATGCCTAAAGTATCAAGAAGGGCGATCGCCAACTGAGCTCCGATTCCACTAACGCTAATTAATTGGCGGAATAAATCCCTTTCTGAAGCAGAAAAAAAGCCATATAAAACTTGTTGATCTTCCTTAATTTGTAAATGGGTAAAAACCTTAATATTTTCGGTAGTTTCTAACTCTAACTGTCTAGCAAAACGGGAACAAATTTGTAATTCATAACCGATATTATTAACATTTAAAATCAAAATAAAACGATTATTAATACTTTTAATAATCTCTATTTTTTCGCCTATTAAAAAATTAAGCATAATTAGGTAAAAAGAGCAGAATCGCTATAATTAATAGTTGGTAACCAAGGAGAAGGGATTAAATAAACCCCAACCCGAATCTTAGGGGTCAAACTAAGATTTAATCGCCATTTTTAGGCTGTGGCAAAATTCAGCAACAGAGTTTAAAGCTGATTCTGAGTCTCCTTGAGCCAAACGTTTCACAAAAGCACTACCGACGATCACTGCATCAGCACCCCATTGTTTCATTTTGGCGGCTTGTTCAGGTTCAGAAATACCGAAACCCACACCAATGGGTTTGTCTGTGGCTGAACGCAGACTTGTGAGTAAAGCTTCTACGCCTGACGCGACTTGACTACGCATTCCCGTAACACCAGTAACACTAACTAGATAGATAAACCCTTGGGATTTTTTGGCGATCGCTTCAATACGCTCCAGGGGACTGGTTGGTGCAACCAACAAAATCACCTCAATTCCTTTAGCTGCGGCTGGTTGCAACAAATTTTCAGCTTCCTCCAAAGGAAGATCTGGTACAACCAACCCCTTAACTCCTGCTGCCACAATTTTATCTAAAAATGCTTCCACACCACGGGAAAAAATGGGATTATAGTAAGTAAAAAGGATAATGGGGGCTTGAATTTTGGGAACAACATCGGTCACCAGAGCCAACACATCATCTAAAGTAACACCTTTCTGTAAAGCGCGGGTAGCGGCGGCTTGAATTACTGGGCCATCAGCGAGAGGATCTGAATAGGGAACGCCCAACTCAATCAAATCAGCGCCATTTTGGTCTAAAATTTGTAAAGCTTTAGCAGTAGTTTCCAAATCGGGATCACCGGCAGTAATAAAAGGAATTAAAGCACATTGACCCGCTTGTTTTAAAGATGCGAAACATTGAGAAACTGAAGTCATAGCAATATTACTATAAAATAAATACCGATTTTTCATTGTCTCACAATTTGTAAAAACATAACTAGAATTATTTGACTTATGGAACTGAAAAGGATATTTATTCGGTTTCCTGTTAATCCAGTCAAACTTAGTTAAACTTGTTTTTGTGCTTGAAAATTAACAAAATCTCGTAAACTTAATAAAGCGAAAGTTTGCCCTAAATTTAAAGGCAAAAAAGAAACGCCCTCTAAACGAGATTGTACCCAATTTTCGCCCCAATACCATTCATGATAACCGTCAATTCCTTGGCTTAAAATAAACCTTAAACATTGGTCATTGGCGATATTCACCTGATGTTTTACCGGTATTAAACCCAGCCAATTAGTAAAAGAAATTCCCTGAGTTAATTGCTGGGGAATTTCTTGATTTAAACCCAATGGTGGTAACCATTTAATAAGATTTTCTCTTTTGAGTAAACTATCAGCAATTATCTTAGCTGAGGCGTTTACTTCGATTCTAATTTCACTTTGTTGAAATTTACCAAACATAATTATTAATCCTCTTGTTTAAAAATGTGGGCAATCTTTTGAAATAAATATGATTATAGATTGCCGAGGTTACGAGCATAGAAAATAATAATTAATCCTTGACTAGATTAAAATTAATTTTTTCATAAATATCGCTCAAAGTAAGAGAAAAATCAAGGGATTCTAAGGTTAAAATTGATTCAGGTTGATCATAATCTGTTAATACCCATTTTCCCTCAGTATTTTTAGCAAATTGCTGTACTGCACATCTATATTGATCAATTATAATATACTCTTTAAAAGAGGGAATTGAACGATAGTAATCAAATTTTGTTCCCTTATCATAGTCTTGTGTTGATTTTGATAAAACCTCGACGATTAACAGGGGATTAATCACCGTAGTTGTTCCTTTTCCTTCGTAAATTGGTTCATTTTCAATTACCATTAAATCAGGATAAGTATATTGTCGATATTCAGGAATCCATAAACGAACATCACTGATAAATACAAAATAATTTTTTTCTCTCAAAGCTAAGTTTAAATAGGTTAAAAAGAAACTAACAATTAGATTATGGGCAGTTGTTCCTCCAGTCATGGCTACAATTTCTCCATCTCGATATTCATGTTTATATTCAGCAGTTTCCTCTAATTTTAAATACTCTTGGGGAGTAAAATCTTGTTTAGTTTCCGAAACTGTGACAGTTGGTTTTTCGGCGATTATTGTTGTCATAATAATTAGGTTAAGTTAATTTATCTTTTAATTGTAATGGTAATTTCTGAATTGTCACGGCCAAAAGCAGGGTGTTTTCATTCTCGGGGGTAAAAAAAAATATAATAGTGATCTTTTCTTGATAAAATCAAAAAGATAACACTATTTTTTTGATTTCCAAAAATATGTTAAACAGTTTAATTGAAAAGTTTAAATTAGTCAAGGACTTTCGTCGAAATCAGGGTAAAAGACATCAA
>JAABRE010000049.1 GCA_011391125.1 Synechococcales cyanobacterium S06 | reverse complement strand
ATTTTTTCCCACGCATCTTCACCTGTGAAGATGCCGCCGACACCAATAATGGGTATTTTTCCTTGGCTTTCTTTGGCAATAAATCTAATTATTTCTGTGGACCTTTTTGTTAAAGGCCTACCACTTATTCCACCGGCTTCATCTTGACTGAATTTACCAGTTTCGGGGAGAATCCTTGTCTTTAAATTTTCCCGACTAATGGTGGTATTAGTAGCAATAATTCCTGATAATTTATGGGTTTCAATTAACTCTAATATGGTCAAAATATCGTCATAATTTAAGTCAGGAGCAATTTTCACAAAAAGTGGTTTTTTTTCCTTATTTTCTCCCTGTAATACTGTTAGAATTGCTCCCAATTGTTCACTACTTTGTAATGTTCTTAACCCCGGAGTATTCGGGGAACTAACATTAACGACAAAATAATCAGCGCAATTTTTGAGATAATTAAAACTCCCTAAATAATCACAAGGAGCGTCTTCTAAAGGAGCGATTTTCGACTTGCAAAGATTAATACCAATGGGAATAGAAATAGGACCAGCTTGTTGTAAAGTTTCGGCCATCACCGCTGCTCCTAAATTATTCGCTCCCATGCGATTTAAGGCTGCTTGGTCTAAAGGTAAACGAAACATTCGGGGGCGAGGGTTGCCTGTTTGAGCATGAAGAGTGACAGCACCTAATTCCGCAAAAGAAAAGCCAAAATTAGCCCACATTTTCGCTGCGACACCATCCTTATCAAAACCCGGCGCTAACCCTAAAGGATGCTCAAAATTTAGCCCCCACAGTGTCTGTTTTAAGCGATCATTCGCGAAACAAAATGATTCCTGTAACTCCTTAATTGCTAATTTTCCCCAAGGAGTATCCCTGGAATTATCAATATTTTTAAGAATACTTAATAATTGTAAATGTGCAGCTTCGGGGTTACTTTTTAATAGAGAGAAAAAAAACGGATAAATAGGTTTAGTAAAGTTAAGCATTTTTAGTGACAAATAATGTTTAGTTTGGTTTAATAATTAAGAATTAGTAGTTATTAATTCTTAATTATTAAAAGCTGAAATTAAGGATGATTTTCCTTAATAATTTATGGTAATTTTTCGACTTGTTCTAAGGATAATCCAGTAATATTAATTACTTGTTCAATGGACATTCCACTTTTAAGTAAATTAATTGCTACTTCTTGAATGGCCTCTAATTTTCCGATTTCAATACCAGTTTGGATACCAGTTTGGACACCTTCTTTAATTCCCTCTAATCTTCCCTCCTTTTTACCTTCAAATTTTCCTTGTTCTCTTCCTTCATTGAGAATGGCCTGATATACGACGGATTCTTTCATAATATCACTCCTTAATAATGAAAAAATTTGGTCTTTTTTTAATACTAAACCTGCTAAAATTGCGGCGGAATTTGCAATATTAGTTTGGTCTTTTTCTTGGGGAATCGATTCCACTTTTTGGGCAATTTCTCTAAGAAGATCGAGTTTATTTTCTTCTTGGGTTAAAATTGCAAATGGCAATAATCCGGGGTTTTCTAAAAATGGGTTGGTTGGTTGTTCCCATAACCGAATTACTTTAAATTTATGGGTGGTATTTTCCAAATTAAAGTAATCTTGTTCGACTAAATTTGAGTTACTTTTTTTCAGATAAATTATCACTTGTTTCATGTTTTTTTCGGGGTAACGACGATAAACCCTGACTCGATAATCTAACATTCTGAACGGTAAATCATCTTTAGGAGCAGTTTGAAATTCGGCATGAAGAACAATCTTTTCCGTTTGACGTAAAACCAAATAATCGGTGCGGATTGGATCAAGGGATAGTTCTTTTGGTTCTAATTCCACTGAATCTAAGGGTTCACCAATTAGCCAATTCGCAATTTCTCTGGGGTATTGATCTGCGATATATTTGCAGATATTATCATACACAATTGCTCTCCTTTTCAGAGTAAAAAATACCTGATTGATTAAATTATAACAGATATTTTTTAGGGTTGAAAACGAACGGAAAAAGTAACACCATTATCCTGAATACTATCACCTTGATTATCAATTTCTGTTAAGGGAATACCCCAATCTAAACGCGCAAAAAAGTTATCTTTTATTTGCCAACGTAATCCTAAACCAACACTTGATAAGGTGCTAGGATCTGGAATATTTCCTTCGTTATTCCACACAGTACCAAAGTCAAAAAATGGGGTTAATTCAATTGTACCAATTGCCTCGGAATTTTTAACAAGAGGAAAACGTAATTCCAATGAACCAATAACAGCATTATCTCCTACTCTTTGATTAGTACGATAACCTCTGACGGTATCAACTCCTCCGATATTAAATTGTTCCATTGGTAGTAGGGAATCAAAGGATAATTGAGTACCTAAACGGGTAACTAAAATGGTATTTTTTCCTAATGATTGTACCCATTGAAATTGACCTAACCAGTCAGTAAATTTACCATCAGGAGCGCCATTTTCATTAACAGTTGCATCAAATAAATCTAAACCAAAACTAAATTGACTTCTAGCTGCTAAAACTGTTTTTGCACTACGATTAACCCAATCTTGACTAAATCTTAGGGCTGTTATTTTTGATTTTCCATCTATAGGTCCATTACTAAAAGAAAAGGGTATATCTCCATATAAATAAGTTTGACTATCCCGAATATCTAAACTTAATCCTAATGCTAATTCTGTTTTAGAATTACGGATTAAAGGTTGTCGAAAACCGAGGGAAAAAGTTTCACTTTCTGAGTTAATATTTAAAATAGAAAATGGGTCTTCCACAATGGTACTTTTATCATTTTCGTAACTAAAAGTTACTTTGCCATCCCTTGCATTAACGGGTATATTATATTTTATATTAGCGCTATCTACTCCTTCCGTTAAGCGATAATCGGCATAAAATGAATCTCCTAAACCGAATAAATTTTTATGTTCAATAACCCCAGTCGGACCAAATGAACCGACACTAGGAGAATCATAATTATTTAATTCTAAGGATACATTTAAAGCAGGAGCTTCGGTTACATTAACCATTAAAACATTTTTTCCCGCTGTAGTTCCTGCTGTTAATTCTGCATCTATTTTCTTTAGTAAGGGGTCAAATTGTAATAGTTGTAATGCTTCTTCTAAACGGTTTATATTTACAGGTGTACCTGTTGCTAAACTAAGACGAGATCGAATATAACCAGGTACTAAATGGGTTAATCCTTGGATGTCAATTTTTTCGATCGCCCCCTCAACTACTTGAATTTCGATCTTTCCGTCAGTGACATCTTGGACTGGTAAAAATGCACCGGAAGTGCTATAACCTTGATCAATATAAAGTTTAGTAATCGTAGTTCTTAAAGTTAATAATTCTTCAAAAGTAAGTTCTTGATTTAAAAAAGGAGCTACTATTTCTTGCCATTGTTGATCATTAAAAATGGTACTTCCTAATACGTTGATTTCTGTTACTTTTATCTTGGTTTCATTGGGCAAAGTTTCTAAATTTTGAGCTAAAAAAATTGGTTTATTACTATTATTAATTAAGGAAAAATTATCACTAGCAAAAGCAACTTGATTAAGATTACAGGAAGTTGCAATCACACCAAATATACTTAATATAACTTTACGAAAATACATTTTAAATACACCTCACTCACCTCAATAACAATTAAATATATCTCAATTATTATGCTTAGATAATAAATTTTGAATCTTTTTTAGAAAATCATTTTTGTTAAATGGTTTCTCAATGCAATCATCTGCACCCTGTTTTTTTGCCCAATACTGGCTAAATTCTTCCATTATTGTTGAATAAATAAGAACAGGAATTGTCTGGGTCTGAGGATTCTTTTTAAGCCAACGACATAATTCATAACCATTGATTTCTGGTAAAATCACCTCAGTAATTAATAAATTAAATTCTTCATTTTCTAAAAAGTTAATCGCTTCTTGTCCATTAGCAGCCTCTTTTACTTCAAAATTAGCGTCTTTGAGAATATCAAAAACATATTTTCTCGAGCTAATGTTATAATCAACAAGTAAGATTTTGATCATATTATTTTGGCAAAAATCAAAGATGGTTTATTGTTGCGCAAAGAGCGCTAAAACGCAACAATAAACTATTTAAAGTTAATTAATTAGTTGGGAAATTGTGATCTCAGAAACAGGTTTTTCTGCACGAAGAATGGCTTTTTTCAACATGGGAGTTGTCACCACCGACTCGTTAGCTAAAGTAAATAAAGGATTCGATAAAATACCAGCTAAAGAAGTGGCAATTAACGCTAATACTAATCCTACTTGTAAAGGGCGCATTCCCTCTAAATGCCAACGAATTGCGGGATAATTCTTAACAGCTTCCGACATTTCTTGAGGTTCTTTTACCACCATCATTTTTACTACCCTAATGTAATAGTAAATAGACACGACACTGGTTACTAATCCTAGTAATACTAAGCCATATAAACCGGCTTTCCAACCTGCCCAAAATAGGTAAATTTTCCCGAAAAAGCCTGCTAGTGGAGGAATTCCACCTAATGATAGCAAACAGATACTTAAAGCTAAGGTTAATAACGGGTCTTTTTGATATAATCCCGCATATTCGGCGATTTGATCAGTACCTGTTCTTAAGGAGAATAAAATTACGCAACTAAATGCCCCTAAGTTCATAAACAGGTAGATTAATAGGTAGAATACCATACTTGCGTAACCGGAGTCGGTACCGGCGATTAAGCCAATCATGACAAAACCCGCTTGGGCAATGCTAGAATAGGCCAACATCCGCTTCATGCTGGTTTGTGCTAAAGCTACAATATTGCCTAACACCATACTTAAAATCGCTAACGCAGTAAAAATCAATTGCCATTCTTCGGTAACTGAACCGAAGGCTGTTACCAGCAACCTGATTGCTAAGGCAAATCCGGCGGATTTTGAACCTACGGACAAGAAGGCCACCACGGGAGTTGGCGAACCTTCATAGACATCAGGAGTCCATTGGTGGAATGGTACGGCTGAGATTTTAAAAGCAATACCAGCGATGACAAACACGAGGGCGATCGCCACGCCTAAAGATTCAGCACCATTGACGCTGGAAACTACGGCTTGAATTTCGCTTAAATTGGTTTTTCCCCCTGATAAACCGTATAACAGAGAGACACCGTAAAGGAAAATTGCCGAACTGGAAGCGCCAATCAATAAGTATTTTAACGCAGCTTCATTGGAGCGAGGGTCCCGTTTCATGTACCCCGTCATCAAGTACGAGGAAATACTGAGCATTTCTAGGGAGATAAAAATCATCACCAATTCATTGGCCCCAGAAAGGAACATTCCCCCCAAAGTTGCAGTCAACAAAATGCCGATAAATTCCGCCAAAGATGTGCCAGACCTTTCAACGTAGGTGACAGACATCAAAATCGTCCCAGCGGTGGATAAAGCAACAATGGAACGAAAGATAATGCTTAAATTATCACCGTTAAATGAGCCCAAAAAGGCGATGGAATCAGCAGTATCCCACTGTAAGTATAAGGCCACCACGGCGCTTAATAAACCGGCGATCGCCCCGTAGGGTAGCCAAATTCGGGCAGTCCTACCCCAAATTAAATCAACAATCAACACGGCCATGAGGGTAATAATGACAATCCCTTCTGGCAAAATTGTTCCTGCCTTAAGTTGAGAAGCAATACTACTAGAAAAATCCATATATTTAAAAGCAATCAACTATTTACTATGAGAATACTTTAACAGGAAATAGGATGTTTAGTGGATAGTTGACAGTGGATAGTGGATAGTTGATAGTTGATAGTTGATAGTTGATAGTTGATAGTTATTACCTAAAAACCTATTACCTATTACCTAAAAACCTATTACCTGACTTGGTGCAAGAAGTCTATTAACAAATGCGGGGTAATTGTTGACCGGAGAGTAGATCGATAATTCTGGTGGCACCGATCGCACTTTCCATGGTAACTAAACCCGAATTAGTTGCCATAACCTGACCAATTTGACAAGCATTTTCTCCCATGATTTCTAACGCTTTGGTAGCAAAAGATTCAGGAAGAATCACAATGAATCTACCTTCATTCGCCACATAAAGGGGGTCAAAACCGAGGATTTCGCAAGCACCTTGGACATTTTCGTTAACCGGAATAGTATTTTCCTTAATATGAATATTTACCTTGGCGGCAGTTGCAATTTCATTTAAAGCACTTGCTAAACCACCCCTAGTTAAATCCCTTAAACAGTGAATTTCTATATCGTTATCTAGTAAATTTAAGATCAGATCAGCTAAAGGAGCGCAATCACTTTCTATGGTAGATTCAAACTCCAAACCTTCCCGTAAAGCCATAATGGCAATCCCATGACGGCCAAGATCACCACTTAACAAAACTACGTCATTCGGTTGCACAGAAACGGGAGAAATCACTTGATTATGTTCAATAATTCCCACACCAGCAGTATTAATAAAAATACCGTCACCCTTACCTTTATCAACCACTTTGGTGTCACCGGTAACGATTTTTACTCCGGCAATTTCCGCCGCTTTTTGCATAGATTGAACCACCCGCCATAAAGTGTCCATGGGGAGGCCTTCTTCCAAAATAAAACCGACACTTAAGTATAAAGGTTTTGCTCCGGCCATGGCCAAATCATTCACTGTTCCATTAATAGCTAAACTCCCAATATCTCCCCCCGGAAAAAATAGTGGTTGTACCACATAGGAATCAGTTGTAAAGGCAATTTTATCAGTGGGAATTGACAAAGTTGCCGCGTCATGTTGTACCTGATTCGGATTAGAAAAAGCCGTTAAAAACATCTTTTCAATTAACTGCTGCATTAACTTTCCACCCCCACCATGGGCTAATAAAACATGGGGATATTGGTTAATAGAAATGGGACAAGAAATGTTAAAATTTTTCATATTTTTAGATAAATGTGCTAAGTTATTTAAAATAATATATAGTTATGGGTATTTTCTCACGCAAAGGCGCAAAGGCGCAAAGGATATTTTATTCATTGTCATCATTTCATAAGCATCTTGGATATTTTCTTCTAATTCCTCTAAGGTTTCACCTTGACTAAAAACACCCGGAACTTCTTTTGATTTACCAATATACCAACCATCATCTAACCAGTATTCTAAAGTAAAATTTCTTTTCATATTTTGCTCCTATTTTTAGTTAGTTTTTCTGGTATTATTTTAACAAAAAAATATGTCGATAAATTTTCTAAATCAGATCATAATTCCTCTTCTGTTAAGTTAATTCTGGATACAATGTAATCATTAATTTAAGTTAGTTAAAACAATTAAACATCATAATGATATTTACAAGATATAATAATTAAAATATCTTGTTGTACTTGATAAACTAATCTGTGTTCATCGGTAATTCTTCTTGACCAATAACCGCTCTAAAAAACCTGACGAAAATTTACCAAAGATAAATTTAATGTTTTCTTCCTCATTCATAGCTAGAGAGTAGGCTCTTACTAGATACAGAGGCTTTATAGTAATTCCAAATAAAAATTAAACAAAAGTTTTTAGTTTGTTGTTGGACTTTAGTCCTAAGAAGCGCTAAAGCGCAACTACGAACCTATTTTTCAACTGTTTTAATCTTAATTGGAATCACTATAAATGGCAGAGCTTGCCACTTTTGATAAATTAATTGCAGCGTTGAGGTCAAGGTCTAACTCAAAACTACAATCATCACATTTAAAAATGCGGTCTGACAAGGTTAAATCAGCTTTTTTACAACCACAATTAGAACAGGTTTTCGAGCTAGGAAAAAATCGGTCAACAATTACTAATTGACTTCCATAAAGCTTAGTTTTATATTCTAATTGTCGTCTAAACTCGTAAAAACCCATATCAGCGATCGCTTTTGCCAATTTATGGTTTGCCATCATTCCCGATACATTTAAGTCCTCAATTAGTACTGTGCCGTGGTTTTTGGCTAAATAGGTAGTTAACTTATGTAGTGTATCTTTGACTATGATTAAATGATTTATGTGATTATGGATGATTAAGTTACTTGTGAGGTTTCCTAACAGGTAACTTAATCATCAAGCATCAAATAAATCAAGAAAATCACAGTCGTTTTTTGTTCATTATTGGGTTTCAATTCTGTTTTAAAGCCGATTAGCAACTTCTTTTAACTCCTCAATAATTTTTTTATTTTTATGGCTACGACTGCCATATAATCTAGCTGAAAAAACTGCAATAATTTCTAAAACATCTTTATCTAAATCCTCCTCGAAACTAGCATCTTCTGTACGATTAATTATTACTATTTCAGTGCCAAATATTTCACAAAGACTAAAAATTAATTCCGAACCAAATCTTAATAATCTATCTTTATGAGTTAAAACCAATCTTTCTACTTGATTATCTGTTATCAACTTAATTAAACGTTTTAAACCACGTTTACTATAATTAAGTCCAGAACCTAAATCACTTATTATTTCGACTTGCCAACCTTGGGCGGCACAAAATAATTCTAAAACTTGAATTTGGCGAGATAAATCTTCTTTTTGGTCATGGCTACTAACTCTTGCGTATCCTACGGTAAAAGATAGTTCTTTTTTGATGTTCAACAATTGCGATAATTCATACCGTCTATGTCCATTAAGGGTTCTCGATGGTATCAATTTTCCTTCTGTCTCCCATCTCCTCAAGGTTGAGGGACTAACTCCTTTTAACTCCGCTGCTTCCGAAATCGTTAAAAACTTACTCATTTTATGAGCTTAGCATATAAAGTGAGTAAGTTTAGAAAGTTTTAGGTAAATTTTTGTTAACTGTCGCTTACCCTGTAATTTATATTTTAATGGTTCTGGTTTTCCTATTCCTGAAAACGGATTTTTTTGAGTTTCTCTGATTCAGGCTAAAATTTTTTTACTTACTTTTTGATCTTCTTTTATCCATTGCTTTAATTGATCAAATGCTTTAGGTTCAAACAAGATTTTTCTCAAGTTCATTTAGATCAACCTCAATAAGATTACCTTGTTTTACATTTTCTATTGCTTCCATTAAATGTTTTTTATTAGCTTTTGATTTTAGTAAATAAGTTGTTTCATCTTCTATTTCAGATTCAACTAACATAATTATTTCTACTAATGTACCTTCGGGTAATTCTGGAGCAAATAATTCTACTTTACCATTTTTTCCTACTAAAGCTTTTTGTTTAATTCCTGTGATCATTTTAGTTCTATTTTCCTCATCATATATTTTCAATTATACTTGACGATAGCGATAATAGGCCGCACAAGCTCCTTCTGAAGATACCATCGGTGCTCCTAATGGATGTTCGGGTGTACAATTATTACCAAAAGCGCTACATTCTTGGGGTTTCTTGATACCTTGTAATATTAAACCACTAATACATTCTATGTTTTGATTAGCCTTTTCTATTGTTAAGTTAAATTTATGACTTGCGTCAAAATCTATATATTTATCCTGCAAACCTAATCCACTTTCGGCAATTTCTCCTATGCCGCGCCAGTTGCGATTTACTATTTTAAATACTTCGGTGATAATTTTTTGTGCGTTTTCGTTGCCTTCTTTTTTGACAGATCGACTATATTGGTTTTCTACTTCGTGTCGATTTTCCTCCAATTGTTTGATGCACATATAAATACCTTGCAAAATGTCCACTGGTTCAAAACCGGTGACAACTAAGGGAATTTGGTATTTTTGGGCGATCGGTTCATACTGAGTGTAACCCATGATGGTGCAAACATGACCCGCTAACAAAAAGCCTTGTACCCTAGTTTCGGGGGAAGATAACAGGGCTTCCATGGCCGGTGGTACGAGCACATGAGATACTAAAATCGAGAAGTTTTTTAAACCCAAATTGAATGCTTGGTAAACACTCATGGCGGTGGCCGGAGCGGTGGTTTCAAAACCAACACCGAAGAAAACTACTTCTTTAGTTGGGTTATCTTGGGCTATTTTAATTGCGTCCAACGGGGAATATACTATTCTGATGTCCTTTCCTGTGGCTTTTATGCTTAATAAATCGTGTTGGCTACCCGGTACTCGTAACATATCGCCAAAGGAGCATAAAATTGTGTTGTCTTGGTTCGCAATGGCGATCGCCTCGTCGATTAATTCTATCGGTGTGACACAAACAGGACAACCTGGACCATGAATTAAAGTTATTTCTGGGGGTAATAATTGATCGATTCCATATTTGACAATGGAGTGAGTTTGGCCTCCACAAATTTCCATAATTGTCCATGATTTACTCACCAAAAATGAGAGGGCACGGGCATATTTTTGGGCAATTTGTCCGTCTCGATATTCATTAACAAATTTCATTTTTAGGTCGGCTAAGTTTAATCTTCATTATTAGTTATTAAGGGTTAATTGTCAATGGTTTTTTGTTTTTTCAGAATTTGTTTATGGATGCTATAAACTTCCACTGTGGTATATCTTTTGATACTAGATAACATATTAATTAACCAGTCAAAATCAAAAGTTGAAGCTTGTCGGTAATAGTCGATTAAACTGCTAATACAATGATCTAAATATTTGGTACTATCAGGAACAACTAAGACAATTTTAATTAAAATATTTACCCAAAGGGATAAATTTCCTTGGGTAATTAAACACATAAACACGGTGGAAGGACTTTTTTCTTTGCTAATAGTAATTTTATCTAAGATTTTATTAAAAGTTCTCAAAGCTAAATTAATATCCCAAAGCTTATCCTGTTCATCTTCATAATAATTATCAATATCCTCATAAACTTTTTCTTTAATAAGATCAAATATTTCATGGGTTTCTATACCATCAAAAAGATAATTATATAAATCAGATTTAATACTAGCATAAGGAGCTCCTAAACTTTTTTGTTTAAATTCTTGAGCTTTTAAAGCATATTTTTCAATAAATTTTTCATTATATTTATGACTTAAATAAGAGACGTATTCAGTCTTATTAATATTAGTTTTGATTTGGGATGAAGGTACAGATTGAATATGTTTGGCAAAATTGGGACTTCCGCCAATGGCAAAATTTTTCATGTTCTCAAAGTCATCACTTTTGATAAATTTGATAATCCATCTAATTCTGATTTCATCTATTTTGTTTTTAGGGATGACTATATTATTTTTTACCCCATTTAAAAAAGTAATTAATTTTTCACAATATTCATAATTCCGAATGGTTTTCCAGTTGTTAAGTAAGACAAAACAACAGCGTTTTAAGGTATGAAGAAAAACTTGCTCTTCTTCTAATTCAATTAATTGATCAAGATACTTTTGCATCGTTTTATTTGATACTTTTGCACCTAAAATAAACAGACTATCAAATTCATTAAACATCCATTTGGCCGATTCATATTCAACTTTTAAGAGGAAATACTGACTAATTTCTTCTTCAATTTCTCCTGGAGTTTTTTCGTTTTTAGGGCTAAAAATATACTCATTCATTGTTTAAATAATTTAGTTTTTAAAGGAATAAGATTTGATGAAAATTTAAGTTATTGTTGTCAATATAACATATTTTTCTCAAAAAGGATCAAATGGAAATATTCCCAGGACAGAATCTAATTTTTGGCAATAATCCGGTTTTTGAGTATAATTTTAAACGATACGTTGACGACTTTGGTCTTGAATTTGTTTTCTTCCTGTGGGGAGTAGAAAAGGAAAAACTACCAAAATTACCACTACTTCGGTTAAGATAAGTTGTAATTTCCTTTTTACTGGGTAATGAAGAAGGAGTTTCAGATGTTAAACAAGTAATTTCCGTAGTGGGAGGATTTTTGGCAAGATAAAAGGCCGTAGATGATACTAAGTTTAGCTCACAAATTACAATTTAAGTGTTGTCGAATACGTTTTTTGCCCTCTTCACTGGCCATAATTACTTAATGAGTAAAATTCAAGTTATCTCGATTCTTCTTATGACCAAAAAGCTGTGTAAGAGCTCCTCTTTCAGTAAACAGTGAAACAGATAATTAATAACTAATAACTGTTAACTGATAACTGAAATCACCAATTTTAGGTTAAAATAACCGAAAAAAGACTTAAACGGTCAATAGACCTCTTGCGAAACTAAGAATAAAATCAATTTTCCTATAGAAAGCGTCAATTTCTTTACCTATTACCTATTACCTATTACCTATTACCTGACTTCTGCAAGAAGTCTAATAACTGATCACCATTGATAATTAATATGACACAAACACCGATTAAACCGGAAAATACAGAAAATTTTATTAATACTTTTGACCAAGAAACTAATAATTTTTCTAGGGAATTAAAACAAGATTACCAAAAATTAACAGCAAAAAAAACCCAAAATAAATATCAGCAAAAAAGTACATCTCTCCGTCAACAATTGTTGCAAACAGTTTTACCTACTGTTTTAATTCCCCTAGTATTGGCTAGTTTTTTTGGTTATAGAAATGTACAAGAAAAAGAAGAAACACGTATCACGAAATTACTCCGAGATGAAGTTTTATTAACTGGAGAAGTAGCTAGTGCGATTCTTGAAAATTCTTGGCAACTTCCCCAAACTTTAGCCAAAAACTATGTCATAGTTGATGCAGCAATTCAGGCTGGACTACAGTCCGAAACTGAGGGTTTAAATCAGTTACCAAAGGAGGAATTAGAGAAACAGTTTGCTCGAACCAAATTACGGGCAGATAATCAAGTTCTTAATGATTATCTGACAAATTATCTCGAAAATACTAAATTTACAGAAATCTTTTTTACTGATAAAAATGGCTTTAATATTGCCTATAGTAATCCGACTTCTGATTTTGTCCAAAGTGATGAGAATTGGTGGAAAAAAGCACAAGAACAAGGGCAATTTTTAGAATTAAGCTCATTCGATGAATCTAGTCAAACTTACGGTTTAGAGTTGAGTCAAAAAATAATAGATCCCAAATCGGGGGAATTTCTCGGAGTAATTAAAGCTCTATTACCTACTTCAAGTTTTAATTTGATATCCAGTTATTTAGAACACGCTGGTCTTCAAAGTAGTCAAACTTTACAATTGATTGAACCCCTGACCAAAAGCGTTTTTAATACTATTAGTACCGACGAAAATCGCCTTAATAAAAAAGCAATTATGGGCGGCAATGTAGTTTTAGAAATTGCGAATTCCCTAATCCAAGCCATTGAAAATCCTGGTGTTAATCTTACGGAATTAGCGAATAGTTGGCAAAATAAATATGCTTTAACTTTGAAATTAGAACCCTATCAACACGACACTAAAGAAATAGCGATTATCGGTTTTTTAAGTTACGAAAATCGTCAGTATGCCATTTCTACCATTCCTAATACTAATTGGGTGGCGATCTCTTCCATTAAAGAAAGCGAAATTCAAGAGGCTGGAACAGAGTTATTCGGAGTATTTGCCCTCATTGGTGTGGTTTTAGGCATTGTTTCTATTGGTGTGGTTTTATTATTATCTAAACATTTATCTGAACCTTTAAGCGAGTTAACTGCAACTGCCAACCAAATAGCGGCCGGAGATTTGACTGTGGTAGCCAAAGCCGATGGAATCGCTGAAACCGAAAATTTGGCCGAAACTTTTAATAATTTGATTACTAAAGTAACGGAATTATTAGAACAACAGGAAGAATACAGCCAACAAACCCGCTTATTAGCTGAAATTACGGAAATTAGAGCTTTAGATGAACAAACCCTGAACCAGAGTTTTAGGGACGTATTAAGGAAATGTCGTCAATTTTTGAAGGTAGACCGTTTAGTAATTTATCGTTTTAATCAGGATTTTAGCGGTTATATTTCCTCAGAAGCTGTTGGCGAAAATTGGGTCAGTGCCCTAAGCACTTCCTTTTGCGATCCTTGTATCCCCCCAGAATTAATCGCTGCATATCAAAATGGGCGAGTTTTGGCCAATAACAATGTCTTTGAAGCTGGTTTTCATCCCGAACACGTTGCTTTAATGGACAGGCTGCAAGTTAAAGCTAATTTGATCGTTTCCATTCTTCATAAAGGCGAACTTTTTGGTTTATTAATTGCTCATTATTGTGCCAAAACCCATCAATGGACAGCAGCGGAAAGTGATTTTCTCGAACAATTGGCTGGTCAAATCGGGGTGACAATCAATCGGGTCAATAGCTTTAAAAGGGAACAATTAGCCGAACAAGAACAAAGACAAGAAAAAGAACTACTGCAAAAACGAGCTTTAGAACTGCTGATGGAAGTTGATCCCGTTAGATACGGCGACTTGACTATCCGAGCTAGTGTGAAGGCCGATGAAATTGGGACGATCGCCGATTCCTATAATTCCACCATTGAAAGTTTACGGAAAATTGTGCTGAAGGTAAAAACCTCAGCCTTACAAGTTGGTCTCACCACCGGTACTAATGATAGTTTGATTCAAAACTTGGCCACCGAAGCGCAGCGACAGGTTTTGGAAATCAATGATGCTCGACTGCGTATTCAAGCTATGGATGAATCCATGGGCAAGGTCGCCCTTAATGCCCTTCAAGCCGAAGCAGCAGCCCAACAAGCAACCTTAACCGTAAAAGCAGGAGATGAGGCCATGAATCGCACCGTTGAAGGTATTTTAAACGTGAGAAATACCGTAGAAGAAACAGCGGCCAAAGTAAGAAAATTGGGACAAGCCTCTGAGAAAATTTCCGAAGTCGTCAGTTTAATTAGTCGATTCGCCGCTCAAACTCACTTGTTGGCATTAAAAGCTTCCATTGAAGCGGCCAGAGCAGGGGAAGAAGGAGTCGGTTTTGCCGTAATTGCCGATGAGGTCAGGGATTTAGCCGCCCAGTCTTCCCAAGCAACGGATCAAATTGAACTTATTGTAAATGAGATTCAAAGTGAGACAACTCAAGTAGTTGAGTCAATGGAATCTGGTACGAGGCAAGTGGAAGAAAGTACCAAGCTAGTAGCGGAAACTCGACAAAATTTGAACGAGATTAACGAAGCAACGACCTTGATTAACGATTTGGTAGCGGCGATCGCCTCAGCAACCATTGAGCAAGGGCAAGATTCAGAAATAGTCAGTCAAACCATTGCCGAAGTGGCCGAAATTGCTCAAATGAGTTCCCAAAATGCCCTCAATGTTTCCCAATCCTTTCGCCAATTACTTGCCGTAGCTGGCGAATTGCAAGAAACTGTAAGTCAGTTTAAAGTTAATTGATAATTGATCATTAATAATGATTAATTATTGGCCGACCACGAAAAAATAACCCCTAGACAAAATCATGACTCAAACTTCTTCTAAAAAGTCTTCGGCTTCAAAAGTAACGAAACTTGATTCCTCCGCACCGAGAAAACTGGAGGAGCTGTCCTCTCTAAATGAAAGCAATAATAGTAGCAGTTTACGTCGTCAATTATTATTAACCTTACTGCCAACGGCCTTAATTCCCCTTTTGATTGCGGGTGGTTTAGGTTATCAAAACGTACAAGACAAAGAAACTACCCGGATTAAAAACCAATTAGAAGATCAAGCTTTATTAACGGGAGAAATTGCCTTACAAACTATTAGTGAAGCGCAAAAAATTCCGGCTACAATTGCTAATAATCCTTTAATTATTCAAACAATTAAAAATACTAATGCTGAGATAACTGCACAAAATTTACTTTCTTTACCACCAGTGGAAGTAGAAACAAAATATCAGCAAAACAAATTAATTGTTGTTAATCAGCAATTAAATAATTACTTACAAAAAACAGTTAATGAAACCGGTTTAGGTTCTTTATTATTAACAGAAAGGAATGGTTTTAACGTTGCTTATAGTAATTCAGTTAGTAAATTAAGGCACCAAGATCAATCCTGGTGGCAACAAGCTAAAAATAAAAACCAAGCTGTTAATAGTACAGATACTACTTATGGTTTATTGCTTTCTCAAAGTATTAAAGATCCCGATAGCGGAGCTTTTTTGGGAGTAATTCAAGCCTCTTTACCCGCTCGTAGATTTAATTTAATTTCCAATTCTTTGAGAAAATCAGGTTTAACCGGTTCACAAGTATTACAAATACTAATACCTAGTAAACAGCAAGAAATTATTACCATTAATTCCGAAGAAAATAAAAGTAATCAACCAATTTTGGGAGCAGAAGAATTAACTAAACTGGGTGAGGCTATGATCAAAATAGTGGCCGAACCAACTTTAATTACAGAAATGGATTTAACCAAATTTACCAGCGATGCTAAAATTAAAGCAAATTTAACACCTATTTATGAACAAAATGGCGAAGAAATATTACTTGCTTCTTTTGTTTATCAAGGACGTGAATATAGCATCGCAACCATACCAAGAACTAATTGGATAGCGTCATCAAGCATGGAAATTAAAGAAATTAATGCCGCAGGTAGTGCTTTAATTAGTGTGTTTGGATTAATAGAAATTGTCCTTTTAATAATAGTAACGGGAATTATTTTGGCCGTTGCTAATAATTTATCTCAACCTTTAGTGGAATTATCAGCAATTGCGGAAGAAGTTGCCCTCGGTAATTTAGATGTGCAGGTTAAACCGGTGGGGACAATGGAAACACGAACTTTAGCCGAAACTTTTAATAAATTAATTACTAGAGTACGTAACTTATTACAAACACAAGAAAGAGCAACCCAAGAAGCTTTATTATTAGCAGATCTTAGTAGTTCGGAGGCTAAAGATGAAAAAGATCAACAGTTATTTCTCACTCAAAGTTTGGACAAAGTTCGAGAATATTTACAAGCAGATCGAGTCGTAATTTATCGGTTTAATCGGGATAAAAGTGGTTATATTGCCCAGGAATCCGTAGCTGAAAATTGGCCCAGTGCTTTGTCCGAAGACTTTACTGATCCTTGTATTTCTGAAGAATTATTACAAGCTTATCAAAATAATCGTACTGTTGCCACTAATGATGTTTTAAAAGCCGGTTTTCATCCCGATCACCTCGCTTTAATGCAGAGGTTACAAATTAAATCTAATTTAGTAGTTCCCATTATTAGTCAAAAACAATTACTT
This sequence comes from Synechococcales cyanobacterium S06, assembly GCA_011391125.1. Taxonomy (GTDB): domain Bacteria; phylum Cyanobacteriota; class Cyanobacteriia; order Cyanobacteriales; family JAABRE01; genus JAABRE01. Next base: position 20,817 of record JAABRE010000049.1, on the reverse strand, counting down.
GGTTTGTTAATCGTTAACCATTGTGCTGTTAAACATATCTGGGAAAATTACGAAACCAAATTTTTACAAGAAGTGGCTACCCAATTACAAATTGTTCAGGATAGAGTCACCTTCTTAACCCAGATTGAAGAAGCTAAACAACAAGCAGAAAAAATGGCTCAACAACAACAACAATTAAAAGAAGAAATCCAAAGAAGAGCTTTAGAATTGTTAATGGAAGTTGACCCCGTTAGTAAGGGAGATTTAACCATTCGTGCTACGGTTACTGAAGATGAAATCGGTACTTTAGCTGATTCTTATAATGCCACTATTCAGAGTTTAAATAAAATTGTTACCCAAGTTAAAAAAGCTAGTCAACAAGTAAATAATACCACCACTAATAATGAAATTTTGGTGCAGGATTTATTCGCTTTAAGCCAACAACAAACAGAAGAAATGAATCTCGCTTTGTCGAAAATTCAAGCAATGACTCAATCCATTGCTTTAGTGACAGAAAACGCCGAAACAGCCCAAATTTCCGTGGAACAGGCTAATAAAACCGTAAAAATAGGCGATCAGGTCATGAATCGCACTGTAGAAAGCATTTTAGCCATTAGCGACACCGTTTCGGATACTGCGGAAAAAGTCAGGGCGTTGGGTGAATCTTCTCTGAGAATTTCTAAAGTGGTTAAATTGATTGGTAGCTTTGCTAGTCAAACAAATTTATTGGCATTAAATGCTTCCATTGAGGCAGCCCATGCAGGAGATCAAGGTCTCGGTTTTGCGGTGGTTGCGGAAGAAGTCCGTAGCTTGGCTTCTCAATCAGCTAAAGCCACGGCGGAAATTGCCGCCTTAGTGGATGAAATTCAACAGGAAACCCAAACCGTGGTCAAAGCGATGGAAGAAGGTACAGAGCAAGTGTTACAGGGGACTTTTTTGGTGGAAGAAGCCCGTAATTTGTTGAGCCAAATTAGTGAATCTTCCCTGAAAACCAGTCAATTAGTTGAGGCGATCGCCCAAGCAGCCTCCCAACAATTCCAAGATTCAGAAATAGTAGATCAAACCATGAATGATGCGGCCTCCATTGCCTATAAAACCTCAGTTTCAGCTAAAAATGTCTCGAAATCTTTTGAGGAATTACTAACAGTTTCAAGGGAATTACAAACCACGGTAGATAAGTTTAAGATTAATTAAAGAGAGAGAGACAGACTGCGCAGTCCGTCTCTACATTAAATCACCAATAACCAATAAACAGGAATTAAATCAAGTATGGAAACCGCAAAAAAACCAACTCTAAATAAATTAGAAATGAAAGAAATTGAGAGTAATCTAAAGCCGAAAAAACCGGCACAAATTAAGGCCAAAAAAGTAAAATCAACCCAGAAAAAAAATCAGTTGGATTTTTTAAGTACCCTCAGAACCAAAGCGACTATTGCCGCTATTTTAATTGGCTCAATTCCTTTAATAATGGTGGGAGCAGGTAGTATTTATATTAGTAAAGAATCTTTAGAAACACAAATCCTTGAATCCGAACAAATTTTGGCGGAAGATTTACAAGATCAAGTTAACTTGTTTATGAAAGAAAGATATGGCGATATTCAGGTTTTAGCAACTCTTGATATTTTTATAAATCCCCAAATAAGAGACATTTTAACTCCGGTGGAAAAAGCACAAATTTTAACAGAATATCAAAAAAAATCTGGAGTTTATGATAGTATTGGTTTATTCGACAGGCAAGGAAATGTAATCGCACAAACAGAGGGAAAACCATTAGGAAACCACCTTAATCGTAGTTATATTCAAGCAGCCTTAAACACAAAAACCGCAGTATTGAGTCAACCAATTATTTCCACAACTTCAGGTATTTTTAGTGTGTATTCAGCTGCACCGATTAAAGATAAAATTTCCCAAGAAATAATCGGTTTTATTCGGTGTCGGATTCCGGTAAAAAATCTGGAAAATATTTTTAACCGAAATGAAAAGGGCAAACAATTTTATTTAATTAATAAAAATGGTGAAGTATTTATTGGACCAGAGGGAACTTATGTTACTAAAATATTAAGTAGTGGTGCAGAAGCTAAAAACATTCAAAATCAATATCAAGCGATTAATTTTCAAGAGCTATTTCCGAGTTTAAAATTAGCAACAGAAAATAATCAACTTTTTAACGGCGAAATTTTTAATGCCAAAACTAAAACTCAACAAATTGTCGCCTATACTCCTCCTCAAACTATAGACGGATTACCAGATTTAGATTGGAGTGCCGTTGTTGCAACTGATGTTGAGATCGCTTTTGCTAATCAAAAACAATTAATTATTCTCTTAATTTATGGTATTAGTTTTACTATTGTAATTATTGCTTTGCTTGCTATTTATTTAGCCAATCGAGCCACTAAACCTATTTTAGAAACTGCTAAAGCGGTGGAAGAAATTGGACAGGGTAAACTCGATACCAGGATTGATTTAACCAGTAAAGATGAACTAGGTTTATTAGCCACTAATATTAATTTGATGGCAAATAGATTAGAAAATTTTGTAAATGCACAAAAATTAGCCGTCGAAAAATCTCAATTATTAGCCGAAATTGTTAGTGTCGAAGCAGAAAACGAAGCCACTTTACAGGAGCTATTAAACGAATCTTTGGCCAAAGTAAGGGCTTTATTAAAAGTAGATCGAGTCGTAATTTATCGGTTTAATTCTGATTATAGTGGTTATATCAGTAGTGAGTCAGTGGGTAAAGGTTGGACACCAGCAAAAAATCAGCACATCGAAGATTCTTGTATTCCTGAAAATTTATTAAATCAGTATAAAGTAAATAGAGTTGTACCCACAGAAGATGTTTTTAATGCTGGTTTTCATCCCGAACATTTAGAGTTAATGAAACGTTTACAAATTAAAGCTAATTTAGTAGTTGGAATCGCCGAAGCAGGCGAATTATATGGTTTATTGGTGGCACATCAATGCAGTAAAAAATATCAGTGGCCAGATTTAGAAATTAGTTTTATGCAGGATTTAGCGAAGGAATTAAGTCGAGTTTATACCCGTTTATCTGATTTAGAAAAGATTAAACAAGCGCAAAAAGAAGCAGAAAATTTAGCGAAAGAACAAGGTAGGCTTAAAGAGCAATTGCAAAGACGGGCTTTAGAATTATTAATGCAAGTTGATCCCGTCAGCCGAGGAGATTTAACCATTCGGGCCACCGTAACTGCCGATGAAATTGGTACCATCGCCGACTCTTACAACGCCACTATTGAAAGTTTAAGAAAAATTGTAAGTCAAGTACAATTTGCTTCCCAAGTGATGGCGGAAACTACGGGCGAAAATGAAAGCTTTGTGCAGCAATTGTCTCAGGAAATTCAACAGCAAACCCGCTCCATGAATAATACTTTAATGAGGATTGAAACCATGGCTCAATCGATTACCCTCGTCGCTGATAACGCCAAGCAAGCCGAAAAAGCCGTACAAGAATCAGCTCAAACTGTGGCCAAGGGTGATGAAGCGATGAATCGCACTGTGGAAGGGATTTTGGCACTCCGAAGCACCATAGCCGAAACCTCCAAAAAAGTAAAACGCTTAGGTGAAGCTTCCCAGAAAATTTCTAAAGTCGTCAATCTCATTGATGGTTTTACCGATCAAACTAATTTATTGGCTTTAAATGCGTCAATTGAAGCCGCCAACGCCGGAGAAGAAGGCCGTGGTTTTGCCGTAGTTGCGGAGGAAGTCCGAAATCTAGCGAAACAATCCGCCGAAGCAACCGCCGAAATTGCCGATTTAGTAGAGGAGATTCAAACAGATACCAATGAAGTGGTAGCAGCCATGGAAACTGGTACAGAACAGGTGGTAACAGGTACTAAATTGGTAGAAGAAGCGAGGGAATCCCTAAACCAAATTCAAAAAGTTGCTAATAAAATTAGTGATTTAGTCAAGACGATCGCCCTAGCAACCATCGACCAAAGCCAAGATTCAGAAATGGCCAGTCAAACCATTAACGAAATTGCCTCTGTCACGGAAAAAACGGCGGAATCAGTGGAAAATGTCTCTAATTCCTTCCAAGAATTATTAACCTTAGCAAAGGAATTAGAGACAAGTGTCGGTAAATTTAAAGTCAATTAAGCAAATAATTATCAATCAAAGCATAATGACAAATAGTTCGTAGTTGCGCTTTAGCGCTCTTGGTATCAATTGCAAAGTTGAATGATAATTTTTCATTTTTACTAATAATTATCACCAAATACTTACTCATTAATAATTAACAAATTACCAACTAAAATATTATGTTAAATCCCGAAATTAGAGACCAAGCTTATCAATTTTTTATCGAAGAAGCCGCCGAACTTCTTCATGTTATCGAAACCGGATTACTTGACCTTAAAGAGGACAAAAGTACCCCCAAAGTCCATGAAATTATGCGCGCAGCACACTCGATTAAAGGTGGTGCTGCTAGTGTTGGTTTAGATTCTATCAAAAGTATTTCTCACCGACTTGAAGACATTTTTAAGGCACTTTATCACGATAGTGTAATTATCGACACGGAACTCGAAACCCAACTTTTAAAAGCTTTTGATTGTCTTCGTCAACCTTTGATTGATCAAATTCAAACCGGTTCTCATCATGGAGATTTGGCCTTAGCTTCGGCTATTCCTTTATTTGAACAAATTGAGCATCGACTTGGCGATGCTATGAATGCTGATGAATATATCCCCAGTTCCGGTGATTTAGGCATTGACATGGTAGCATCTATGTTCGACATAGATGTCGGTCAAGAAATCGATCGCCTGAAAACCGTTTTGGCCAATCCCCAAGATTATCAAGTGGGAGGGGAATTGCGCGCGGCCGCTGAAGTTTTTGCTGGATTTGCAGAACTCCTCAATTTACCTGGTTTTGGTGAGATTGCCAAAACCGCAGAAGCCGCTCTGGAGCGACATCCTGACCAGGCGATCGCCATTACCGAATTAGCCATCGCTGATTTTTTGAGCGGTAGGGAGAGAGTTTTGGCGGGCGATCGCACCGAAGGAGGCCGGCCTTCCGCCGGTTGGTTAGCTTTTTTTAGCGATAATTTACCTGCTCCTGATTTGGACCATATGTTTGGGGAAATCGAGTCAGAAACCCCCGATTTGGACGATATGTTTGGGGAAATCGAGTCAGAAACTCCTGATTTGGAGGATATGTTTGGGGAAATCGAGTCAGAAACCCCCGATTTGGACGATATGTTTGGGGAAATCGAGTCAGAAACCCCTGATTTGGAGGATATGTTTGGGGAAATCGAGTCAGAAACCCCCGATTTGGACGATATGTTCGAGTCCATCGAAACCGAAGAACAGCAAAACTTACCAAATCCGGCTACTCTTGATGAAGCTCTGCAATCTTTGCCCGATATTTTTGAACAATTGCCCAGCCTGGAAGCTCGCAACAACAAAGCAGAGCGACAAAAAAAAGCTCAAAAAAGCAAAATAACCACCGTTGACCAAGTTAACACAGCAATACCAGCACCCGTAGTTCAAAATCAAAACCAAACGAGTTTCTCGGTTCGGGTGGATGTAAACAGATTAGAAAGAATGAATAATTTAGTGGGTGAACTAACAATTAATCGTAACAGTCTTTCCCTACAAAATGAACAATTACAGGGAAATGTGCGCGAATTGGTTCGTCGTTTTACTCAGTTTCAAACTATTACCAATAAATTTCGAGATTTGTCTGATAAAACCCTTGTTGAATCAGACAAAGTAAGAGGAAGTAAAATTAAAGAAAAGGGCTCAAATTCAACGGAATTAATCACAAATAATGGTGAATTTGATTCCTTAGAAATGGATAGTTACAGTCAAATTCATAACTTACTACAAGAAGTAGTAGAAGAAATGATGCAGGTAGAAGAAGCGGTGGATGACATTACCTTATTTGCTCGTTTATCTAATCAAACCTTACAGGGACAACGGCAAATGCTCACTAATTTACGGGATGAATTAATGTGGGCGAGGATGTTACCTTTATCGGAAATACTTAACCGCTTTCCTCGAGTTTTGCGAGACTTATCAACCACCTACAAGAAATCCGTGAATTTAAAAGTAACAGGAGCAGGAGTTTTAGTCGATAAGGTAATTTTAGAAAAGCTTTATGATCCTTTATTACACTTGCTAAGAAATGCCTTTGATCACGGAATTGAACCTACTGAACTGAGACAAAAATTTGGCAAAATAGAACAGGGAGAAATTACAATTCATTCCTATCATAAAGGTAACCAAACTATTATTGAAATCAAAGATGATGGTCAAGGAATTGATTTATACAAGATCAAAAATAAAGCGATTCAAAAAGGTTTATTAACTAAAGAACAAACAGAAATAGCCAGTAAAGAACGTTTATCTAACTTAATCTTTGAACCCGGATTTTCTACCGCAGATAAAGTTAGTGAAATTTCAGGACGAGGTGTTGGTTTAGATGTTGTACGAACCCAATTACGCGCCATTAAAGGCAGTGTTAACGTTATTTCCGAATCCGGAGAAGGAACAACTTTTATCCTTAGTTTACCTCTGACTTTAACCATTTCTAAACTGTTAGTTTGTTTGTGCGGAAATAGTGCTTTTGCTTTACCTTCTGATAGCGTTGAAGAAATTATTATTCCCAATCCAGAACAAATAAAAACAAGCGGATCAGGCACATTTTTCCATTGGCAAAATAAGTTAATTCCTCATTATAAATTATCAGATTTATTGCAGTATAATTGTCCTCTACCTTCCACCATTCTTAGTAAAGCTTTAACCGTTGTCGATGCTCCTAAAGATTGGGCTTTTCCCCTGCTTATTTTGCGTCGTGAACAACATATTTTTGCCCTGGAAGTTGAACGTTTAGTGACTGAACAAGAATTGGTCATTAAACCCTTTGGTAGCGTGATCAAAGCACCATCATATACATTTGGTTGTACCATTTTGGCCGATGGCAGTATTATTCCAGTTATTGACGGTGCTTTGTTGATTGATTACCATTTTGCCCAAGATCAAAGTCCCTTAATTAGCGAAAATGACTCGGATTTGGGTAATTTAAGCCCAAATCTCAGCATTTTAGCCTCTCGGATTTTAGTTGTAGATGATTCCAGCGCTTTACGTCGAACCTTAGCCCTTACTTTAGAAAAAGCCGGATATTTAGTTTTACAAGCGAAAGATGGCCGAGAAGCGTTAAGTGAATTGAGTAAAAATCCCGGCGTTAATTTAATTATTTGTGATATTGAAATGCCGAATATGAATGGTTTTGAGTTTCTTAGTCAACGGAGATTAAAACCCGAATTATTGCAAATTCCGGTGGCAATGTTAACCTCCCGTGGTAATCCTAAACATCGTCAATTGGCTAAGCAATTAGGAGCTAATTCCTATTTTACCAAGCCCTATATTGAACAAGAGTTTATAACAGAAATCGCAAAAATTATTAACCCATAATTTTATTGTTTTCCTTGTAATTTAATTAAACAAAAATGAAAAATCAAGAAAAAAAATTCTTAAAATTATTAGTTTTTCCCCTAGGAAAACTAACATTATCGATTCCCGTTGAAGACGTAAAAAAAGTCATTAATTTACCAAAACTCTACAGTAGTGGACTTAATTATATCTCCATTGCCCATGGAGATGACCAAGAAATTACCGTTATTGATCTTCATCAAAAATTATTTAATATTAGTGCTATTCCTGATTCAGAAGAAGCAGAAGCCTATTTAGTTATTGCTAAAAATACGATGGACGAAGAATATGGAATTATTGTCACAGAAACTCCTAGTATTATTGATGTTCCTCTCTCAAATATTAGAATATTACCTTCTTCCTACCGTAATTCTGACACCTTAGAAATCGCTAGTCATGTCACCGTTATTCAGCAAGAAAACGAGACCATTACTATTTTCATCCTCGACTCCGATCAACTTTTAAACGAGCAGTTAATGGATTTAGCTTTTTAAACTTAACCTAATTTAATGAATTTTGTAGGGTGGGTTAGCAGCGAGATCAACATTGAAGCAAAACTAACAAATTTCATTTCGCAGCGTAACCCACCATCTTAAATGTTGTACTTTGGTAGGGTCGGTTAGCAACGAGATAGATTTTGGAGCAAAACTAACAACGGTTAAATCGCAGCGTAACCCACCTTGAACAAGCGATCGCCTACTGGTGGGTAACTATGGATTTGTAAATCAGGGTAAAGAGCCAGAATTTTCGCCACCTAACCCACCCTACAATTTTCAACAAGCGATCGCCTACTGGTGGGTAACTATGGATTTTTAAATCATGATAAAGAGCCAGAATTTTCGCCACCTAACCCACCCTACAATTTTCGACAATTTTCTTAGTAGGGTGGGTTAGCAGCGAGATCAACATTGAAGCAAAACAAACAAGTTTCATTTCGCAGCGTAACCCACCATCTTAACTTTGGTATTAAATTATACCTTAAGAAGTCGCCCGTCTATGTAGCAGCGTAACCCACCTTTAACCAGCGATCGCCTAACTTAATAACTAATCAGGTAATTGATACCACTATCAATTTATAAAGTTTCTGTAAAGTTAACGACCAAAAATTAAAATCTTTATAAAGTTTATGTAAAGTTACGCCTTTTAGGGGTTGTCAAAGGCAAAAAATTCAGTAAAATGGCCGATGTTTAACTTAAGTATGTAACCTATTATGATTACATAACTTAAACAATTACCGAAATTCATAACTTACAAGGATTATATTAATGTTGAAAAATGTTCTGACCATTGCCGGTGCTTCCCTCGCCATCATGATGTCCGTATCCCCCCTGCCCGCTTCTGCTGAGGGTGATTGTACACCCGAACTGTTTGAATTGGGATTATGTGATCCCTCACAAGTCCCTGAACCCAGCCCCCTATTAGGAATTACTTTTATTGGCGGTTCAATCTTGGTTAAAAAATGGACAGATTCCTTCAAAAACAAACCCTAATTACTTTCTTTGAGATTGTAAGATAATTGACCGCTCTTAGAAAGGCAAAATAATTTCCTTTCTAAGAAATAAAAAATAAAGTAACTACAAGGATATTTAATAAAATCATGGCAACTTCAAATAATGATAGTTTAGTAAATAGTTTGATTGATAACTTAACCATCACAAAAGCTATTTATTCCTATGCCTATTACAGAACTAGTGGAACTACAGAATCGGGTGTTAACAGCTATTTCGATGTCCTCATCCAAGATGCTTCTGGAGTTTTCACTGGTACCTATGATGGTAACTGTATTGATGTCGATAAACCAATTGACTGGCAAACCTCAACCACCGATGGTTTCACCAGCTATGCCACTAAAGTTTATTCTAGCTATGATGTTGACTCATTAAGGACGGATGGTTTAGTGGGCACTAGCACCACAAGCTCCTATAAGGTTTTTGAAGAAGGTTTCAATGTAACTATTAATGGGGTTGCAACTAATCTAACTTTAGAGACAAGATTCCGTTTAATTAACTACATCATTAACCAAGATTACTCGGCCGGCGATCAATATCCCTTTGCTGACGTACAACGAGCCATCTGGACCTTGATCGATGACACCGCCTCCGTTGCTGGTCTAGGTCAACAAACATTGGGTTTATGGAGCCAAGTAAAAGTTGATCAGATTCTCAGTGATGCCTACGCAAACGGCCAAAATTTTGTACCTCAATATGGACAAAAGATTGGCCTTATTTTAGTTCCTGATGATGCAACCAAGGATGGAGTTCAAGTAGTTGCTCAAACTGTTCTTCTTTATGTGCCACTTTCAAAAATTGGCGATCGGGTTTGGTTAGACAACAACGCAAATGGTACTCAAGATGGCAACGAACAAGGTATTGCCGGAGTAACCGTTCATTTATTAGGTGATAAAAATGGCGATGGAGTCATTGGCGAGGATGAAATAATCTCTACCACCACCACAGATAGCAATGGAAACTACTCCTTTACCGTTATCGGTGGAGATTACAAAGTTAAGTTTGAAACACCAGAAGGTTTGCAAGTCACTTCTGCTGATCAAGGTGGCAATGATGCCACCGACAGTGACGGCTTAATCTCCAGTGTTGTTACAGTCAAACCAGGTGAATACATCCCCACCATTGATTCTGGGTTTTTTATACCTGCTGGTTTAGGGGATACAGTTTGGGAAGATCAAAATGGTGACGGAATCCAAAATGAAGGAGAAGCAGGAATTGGTAATGTTACAGTTAACCTGTTAGACAGTAACGGTGAAGTGGTAGCCACCACCACCACAGATGGTCAGGGAAGCTACAGTTTTGACGGTTTAACCCCTGGAGATTATCAAGTCCAATTTATTGCACCAGAAGGTTATGACTTCACCAAAGCTAACGTGGGCAAAGATTCTAGCGATTCAGACGCAGTTAATGGATTAACCCAACTCGTCACCCTGACCTCTGGTGAATATAACGACACCCTAGATGCAGGTTTACTGCAAAAAGCAAGTTTAGGCGATACCGTCTGGTTAGATAACAACGCCAATGGTATTCAAGATGCAGGAGAAACCGGAGTTTCTGGAGTTACCGTTACCTTAACCGGAGGTGGAATTGATGGAGTGATTGGTACAACCGATGACACCACGTCAACCAGCACAACTGATGTTAATGGTCAATATAACTTTACAAATCTTAACCCCGGTGAAGAATATCAAGTAAGCTTCAACACCCCTTCAGGTTCTGTCTTAACCACCGCTAATGTTGGTGATGACACCCAAGATTCCGACGCTGACGTAAACGGAGTTACACCCATTGTTACCTTAACTTCTGGTGAACATAACCCCACCATTGACGCTGGTATCTATGAAACCGCAGGTTTAGGGGATACAGTTTGGGAAGATCAAAATGGTGACGGAATCCAAAATGAAGGAGAAGCAGGAATTGGTAATGTTACAGTTAACCTGTTAGACAGTAACGGTGAAGTGGTAGCCACCACCACCACAGATGGTCAGGGAAGCTACAGCTTTGACGGTTTAACCCCTGGAGATTATCAAGTCCAATTTATTGCACCAGAAGGTTATGACTTCACCAAAGCTAACGTGGGTAACGATTCTAGCGATTCAGACGCAGTTAATGGATTAACCCAACTCGTCACTTTAACCAGTGGTGAATACAACGACACCCTAGATGCAGGTTTACTGCAAAAAGCAAGTTTAGGCGATACCGTCTGGTTAGATAACAACGCCAATGGTATTCAAGATGAAGGAAAAGCAGGAATTGATGGAATTACTGTCACCTTAACCGGAGGTGGTATTGATGGAGTTATCGGTACAACCGATGACACCACCGCCACTACCATCACCGATATTCTTGGTAACTATGAATTTACCAACCTTAACCCCGGTGAAGAATATCAAGTAACTTTCTCTAATTTACCTTCTGATTATGTGTTCACCAGCCAAGATGTTAACAACAATAATCAAGATACCTTAGATTCAGACGCAGATAAATCGACAGGTCAATCTCAAGTTGTTACCTTAACTTCTGGTGAACATAACCCCACCATTGACGCTGGTATCTATCAATTGGCCAGTTTAGGGGATACAGTTTGGTTAGATAGCAACGCTGATGGTATTCAAGATAGTGGCGAAACTGGAGTCGAAGGAGTTACTGTTAATTTGTTAGACGATAATGGCAATTTAATTAGTAACACCTTAACAGATGATCAGGGAAGCTACAGTTTCACCAGTTTAACCCCCGGTAACTATCAAGTCGAATTTGTGCCACTGGTGGGCTACAACTTTACTCAGTCCAACCAAGGCAATGATCAGTTTGATTCAGATGCTGCTCAAGATACTGGTAAATCTCAAGTTGTTACCTTAACTTCCGGTGAAAATAATCCCACCATTGATGCGGGTTTAGTCGAAAAACCAGATGATTCTGTTAAGATCGGTGATTTGTCGATTACCAAAACCGACGGTTTAACCACTGTCCTCGCGGGACAAAGCCTCACCTATACCATTGTGGTTCAAAATAATGGTACTTTTAGTGCTACCAATGCTCTGGTAAGCGATGAAATGCCCAGTAATCTCACCAATGTTACTTGGACTAGCACCGCAACTGGAGGCGCAACAGATAATCAAGTCAGTGGTACAGGTAACATTAACGATGTTGTTACCTTGGCCGGAGGTAGCAGCATTACCTATACAGTCAATGCTACTGTTAAAAGTCTGAGCTCTATTACCTCAAATTCTGTCATCAATACAGCAACGGTGGAAGCTCCCACTGGTTTTACAGATAGCGATCCTAACAACAACAGTGCTACTGATACTGACTTGATTGCTCCTGGTGTTCGGACTCCTGGATTCTGGAAAAATTGGCAGACATTCTGGGATGGTGAGCAAGGTAATGAAGCTGAACAAAGAAATCAATCTGGATTCGCTGACAGTGACCTTCTTTTCGCACCCTATACCAACTCCGCTGAACCCGGAAAGGTTGTCGATCCTGTCACTGGAGAATATACGAAAGGGTTGCTCATTGGTGACTTCAACCGCAATGGTCTGACCGACACCGGTGAAGATACCCTCTTCTACACAGTTAAGCAAGCACAGCAGATTGTTGATTCGGACAGTCACCCTGCCGGTATCAGCAATATTGATGGCAAAGCTTACAACCTTGGTCGTAGTCTGGTCGCTAGTTGGCTGAATTATCTCGCCGGTAACCCCGTTGACACCGCTACTACAACTGATAAGGATACTCGTTACTATCTCCAAGAGGGTGTTAATTGGCTACAAGCTTTAACACTCGATGAAAATGGCGATCGCAAAGGTGATGGTGCCCTGATCAAATTAATTGATACTGGTGTTACTACTTCCTCGATTCCCAATTCAGCTTGGGGTAGTGGTATTTCTAGTGCATCTGCACTTCCAACTGTTTACAAAGGAAATACTGCTGTTACCTACGGTATCGATGCAGGTGAGGGCATTCATTCCGCACTCGATAAATACAACAATGCTATTAGTGGTGCTGATAATGTATTCAAAGGAAATTAATCATTGACAAATAATTAATTAATAAGTAGGTAATTATAAACAATTAATTACCTACTTATTTTTTTGATTAGATAACCGGTTTCTTGTAGAGACGTTGCAGGCAACGTCTCTACAAACGGAAATCCGATTTTTATTATTTATTTTTGCTCACAAATCGGATTTCTTACCCATTTCTAACCCAACCTTTCTTTAACTGTGAGATAATAGTTTTGTATAATTTAACCATACTATTATTTTCTTATGTCTAAAATTAATCACGTTTTTAATTATCCTGTTACCAGAGTCGATGACCAAATTGATATTTATCATGGTATTTCTCTACCTGATCCCTATCGTTGGTTAGAAAATCCTGATTCCCCCGAAACTCAAATTTGGATTAATGAACAAAATAATATTACTTTTAAATATTTAGAACAAATATCAGTTAGGGAAACGATAAAAGAGAGAATTACTAAACTTTGGAATTATGAAAAATATGGGATTCCTTTTAAAGAAGGCGATCGATATTTTTATTTTAAAAATGACGGTTTACAAAATCAGAGTGTACTTTATACTTTAAAACATCTTGATGATACTCCCACCATCTTAATCGATCCTAACACCCTTTCAGCTGATGGTACAGTAGCTTTAAGTAGTTTAGCTATTAGTAATAATGGGGAATTAATGGGGTATGGATTATCAAAAAGTGGCTCAGATTGGGTGGAAATAAAAGTTAGGGATATTTTAACAGGAAAAGACTTAGAAGATCACCTGAAATGGGTTAAATTTTCCGGAATTTCTTGGACAAAAGATAATCAAGGATTTTTCTATAGTCGTTATGATGAACCTAGCAAGGGTAACGAATTAGAAGATATTAATTATTATCAAAAACTGTACTTTCATAAAATTGGTACAGAACAATCTGAAGACATTTTAATATATCATCGACCCGATCAGAAAGAGTGGGGTTTTAGTGGTAATGTTACTGAAGATGGCAGTTATTTAATCATTTCAGTTTGGCGAGGAACTGACCCCAAAAATTTAGTTTTTTACAAAGATTTAACTCAGGAAAATTCCCCTGTTATCGAATTAATTAGTGAATTTAAAGCTAATTTTAGCTTTATTGATAACGAAGGTTCATTATTTTGGTTTAAAACCGATTTAAACGCACCAAAAAGCCGTATTATTGCCATTGATACTGATAACCCAAGTCCCGAAAATTGGTCAGAAATTATCCCCGAAACTGACGAAACTTTAGAGGGTGTTGGTATTCTTAATAATCAGTTTATTGCTGAATATTTAAAAGATGCTTATTCCTCAGTTAAAATCTTTAATTTAGATGGTACTTTTGTTAAAGAAATAACTTTACCCGATATTGGTTCAGTTAGTGGTTTTGGTGGTAAACGTCACGACACTGAAACCTTCTATGTTTTTACCAGTTTTACCGTTCCTTCTGTCATTTATCGCTATGATTTATTAACAGGAATAAGCAGGGTTTTTAGACAGCCAGAAATTGACTTTAATCCCGAAGATTATCAAACTAAACAGGTATTTTATACCAGTAAAGATGGCACTAAAATTCCCATGTTTATTACCCATAAAAAAGGCTTAAAATTAGATGGCCATAACCCTACTTATTTATATGGTTATGGTGGCTTTAATGTGTCCTTAACTCCTAGTTTTTCCATCGCTAATTTAGTTTGGATGGAAATGGGTGGAGTCTATGCTGTACCTAACTTACGGGGTGGAGGAGAATATGGCGAAAATTGGCATCAAGCAGGAATGAAATTTAATAAACAAAATGTATTTGATGACTTTATTTTTGCCGCTCAATGGTTAATCGAAAATAACTATACTTCACCCCAAAAATTAGCGATTGGTGGGGGAAGCAATGGCGGATTATTAGTCGGAGCTTGCATGGTTCAAAAACCTGCTTTATTCGCCGCAGCTTTACCTTCAGTTGGTGTTTTAGATATGTTACGTTTCCATAAATTTACCATCGGTTGGGCCTGGTGTTCAGAATATGGAAATGCCCAAGAAAATGAAGCAGAATTTAAGCTTTTATATGGCTATTCTCCCCTCCATAACCTAATAGAAAATACCCGTTATCCTGCCACTTTAATTACTACTGCTGATCACGATGATCGAGTAGTTCCAGCACACAGTTTTAAGTTTGCCGCTGCTTTACAAAAGGCCCATTCAGGAGAGAATCCCGTATTAATTAGAATCGAAACTAAAGCAGGTCATGGTTCAGGTAAACCTACCACCAAAATTATCGAAGAAATTGCCGATAAATGGGCTTTTTTAGTTGATATTTTACAGATTTAATAACTTTTTGTTCTAAAATGATACCTGAAATTATCAAAAAAAATGGACAAGATTATGCAGTTATTCCCTTTGATTTCTATCAACAATTAATCGAAGATGCCCAAATGTTATCTGACATTGAAGCTTCTGATTTGGCTAAAAGTAGAAATGAAGAGAATTTTCCTTCTGAGGTCGTTTATTCTATTATTTTTGAGGGCAAAAATCCGATTCAAGTTTATCGTCAATATCGGAATTTAACTAGGCAAAATTTAGCTGATCAAGTTAATATTTCCGTTCAATTATTAACAGAAATTGAGCAGAATATGGGGTTGGCTTCAGTAGAAATATTGCGTTCCATCGCCGATATTTTAAACGTTGATTTAGATATGATTAAGCCAAAAAATTAAAAAATTGTTAATTTTTTGTTCATAATTTGCCAAATTAAGATATAATAGTAAAAATCATTGGAGCTTAAAATTATGGAATTAAAAGTAGTTACTTTAGAAACTCCCGAAGATGGCAATTTAATCGTCGGTCATAGTCATTTTATTAAAACGGTGACAGATTTACATGAAATCATGGTGGGAATTTCTGCTCAAGTCAAGTTTGGTTTAGCATTTTGTGAAGCTTCAGGACCTTGTTTAATTCGTGTTTCTGGTAATGATGAAAGTTTACAGCAAATTGCTACGAAAAACGCCGAATTCTTAGCAGCTGGTCATACCTTTATTATCGTGTTAAAAGAGGCTTTTCCCATTAATTTTCTCAATGCAATTAAACAGTGTCAGGAAATTTGTAATATTCATTGTGCCACGGCAAATCCAGTACAATTAATTATCGCAGAAACGGAACAAGGTAGAGGGATTTTAGGCGTAATTGACGGGTTTTCTCCCCAAGGAATAGAAACACCTGAAGATGTTAATAATCGTCAGGAATTTCTGCGGAAAATCGGCTATAAATTGTGATTATTTTTTAGCAATAATCCACACAGCATGAACAATTCCTAGAATATAAAAACCAAAAATTGTTAACAGTAAATTAATCCAAAAATCCTTACCAAAACCTACTTCAAAAAATACTCCAAGGGGAGGTAATAAAATCGCAATTACAATTTTTACTAAGTCATCCATGGGTTTTACCTCTCATTTTTTGTTAACTTACCATTTATTATAACCAAATTTTAAAAATTATGATACCTTTACAACTTACTCTTAGTAATTTTCTTAGTTATCGTCAAGCAAGTCTCGATTTTAGTGGTCTTCATACCGCTTGTATTTGTGGTCCTAATGGTGCAGGAAAATCCTCTTTATTAGAAGCAATTACTTGGGTAATTTGGGGCAAAACTCGCGCTGACAGTGACGATGAAGTGATACATCTTGGCGAAAAAGATGTGCGAGTTGACTTTGAATTAAGCAATAATTATAAACATTATAAAGTTATTAGAACTCGTACCAGAGGAAAAAGTAGCACCTTAGATTTTCAAGTAAAAAATAAGACTGGAAAGTTCATTTCTTTGTCTGAAAAAAAGTTAACAGATACCCAGAAATATATTATTAATGAGTTAAAATTAGATTATGAAACTTTTATTAATTCTGCTTATTTACGTCAAGGTAAAGCCGATGAATTTATGACCAAAACTGCAACAGAAAGGAAAAAAGTTTTAGCAGAATTATTAAATTTAGATCAGTATCAAAAGTTATCAGATAAGTCCAAAGAACAATCAAAAATTATTAAGGGAAAATTCGATGAATTGGAATCTCAATTAGAGTCTGAAACTAAAGAATTGCAAAATGAAGAGCAATTAATTGCTAAACAAAAAAGTACCGAACATGAAATTAAGGAACTTCATAAACAGGAACAAATTGATAAGGAAGTTGAGCAAAAATTGAGGGCTAACCAAATCACTCGTAATAGTCAACAAGACAATATTAATCGAGAAAAACAACAATTTGAAAGAAGTAAACAAGAGGGAGATCGCCTTCAAAATGAATTAGGAAAATTAACCCAAGAATTAACAAATTTAGAGCAATTATTACAGCAAGAAAATGAGATTAATCAAAAATATCAACAGTTATTAGACTTGAGAAAAGAACAGGATAAATTAAGCCAAGATTTTCAAGTCTATCAACAATTGCAAAATCAAAAACGGGAATTAGAAAAACAATTAGATCAGGAAATTAGACAATTAGAATTGCAACTAGAAACGGCTAAAAATAGGTTAGCTAATTTAGAACAACAAGAAAAAGAGAACCAAGTGATATTAAAAACTAAATCTGAAGTAGAAAAAGGATTAATTAAACTGAGAGAAAAACGACAACAGTTACAAGAATTAGACCAATTACAAACGAAAAATAGTCCTTTAATGCGCCAACGTCAAACTTTAGAAACAGAAATTGACAAAGTTAAAAATAGATTAAATTTAAAATTAGAAGACTTACAAAAAAAAGAGGCTGAAATTGCCAGTAAAATTGCCAAGATACCCGAACAAAGAAAGAAATTAGCTTCTTTAGATCAAGAATTAAATAGATTAGATAATACCAAACAATATTTAAAAAGAGTTGAAACCAAAAGTATTGACAAAGAAAAAGCGATTTCACGGTTAAATGAACAGCAAAATAGTTGTTATCAATTAATCGAAGAATTGCAACAAAAATTACAGTTATTACAAAAACCAGATTCTGTTTGTCCTTTATGTGAAAGGGAATTAGACGAGCACCATCGAGTTCATGTTATTAATAAAACATCAAAACAAGAAGAAGAAAATCAAAACAAAATTTGGACTCTTAAAGAGCAATTAAATACTTGTCAAAGGGAGTTACAAAAATTCACCAATGAACAAAAAAGTTTAACCAGTGAATTACAAGATTATGACCAATTATTTCAGCAATTTATCCAAATAGAAGCACAATTAGAAGAAACTGAGGGATTAAATGAAATCTTAAATAACATTAAACAGCAAATACAAGACCTAGAAAGTGCTTTACATACTGATAATTATGCCGCAGAATTACAAAGGGAATTACAACAAATTAACCAAGAATTAATCAGATTAAATTACAGTGAAGAAACCCATGTTTTAGTAAGAAAAGAAGTCGATAATTTGCGTTGGTCGGAAATTAAACAAAGCAAAATCGAAGATAGCTTACGTCGTCAAGAACAAATTGAGAAAAATAAACCGGACATTATTAATAATATTGCTACCTTAAAACAGCAATTAATCGACTTACAAATTAACTCGGAAATTCAGCAACAAATTAATAAAGTTACTGAGTCTTTTCAAGAATTAAACTATAGTGCTTCTTACCATAATCAGGTGGTTGCATCTTTGCGTCAAAATCAAGCCTATGAAACAACTTATCATAAATTAGAACAATCGAAACAACAATATCCTCAGTTAAAAAATCGTCAAGAAGAATTACAAAAACAGTCACAAGAACGACAGGAAGAACAAGCAAAAATTAAACAGCAATTAGATAGTTTATTAACCGAAATAGAACTTATTAAAGATTATAGTAGTGATTTACAGATCTTGTCTGAAAAAATGCGCAATAGAAGACAGGAATTAGATAATTATTTAGCGGAAAAAGGTAAAATAGAGCAATCTTTAAAACAACTAGAAGATAAACGGATTAAAAATGAGGCCGAATATCAAAGATTACAAGGTTTGAAAAAACAGTATCGAGTCTATCAAGAATTAGGTCAAGCATTTGGTAAAAATGGTATTCAAGCATTAATGATTGAGAATATTTTACCTCAGTTAGAAGCAGAAACTAATCACATTTTAAGCAGGTTAACAGGTAATCAATTTCACGTCCAATTTTTAACTCAAAAAACTAGCAAAGGTACTTCTAAGAAAAATACTAAATTACTTGATACTTTAGATATTTTAATTGCGGATAGTAAGGGTACTAGAACCTATGAAACTTACTCCGGAGGTGAAGCTTTTAGAATTAATTTTTCCATCCGTTTGGCCCTAGCAAAATTGTTAGCAAATAAGGCTGGAACTGCTTTACAAATGTTAATTATTGACGAAGGTTTTGGGACCCAAGATGGGGAAGGTTGCGATCGCCTAATTGCGGCAATTAACGCAATTTCCAGCGATTTTTCTTGTATTTTAGCAGTCACCCATATTCCCCAATTTAAAGAAGCTTTTCAAACCAGAATTGAAATAGATAAAACTAATCAAGGTTCTCAAATAAATCTCTCAATTTAAAGTAGGTGCGTCATAAGTAATAATTATTAATTAAACCTCTAAATTATTTTTGTGACGCACCTTACAAGTAATATTTTAACAAAATATTACCAGCTTCCTCTAAAGTTTTCCCAAAAGAAATAATACCTTCTTCATGGCCAGCCATTACTAAAATTTGCAAATTTTTCAACTCATTTTCTTGGGATAATCGGATTAATTCTTGAGCCATTTCTGGAGTACCATAAGAACAATTTTTATCAGTAGTTGGTATTTTATTTAATAAGTTCTCCCACATTTTTCGATGATGAACATGAATAATAGCATTAACTTCCGGATTAGTTAAATATATTGCACCATGGCTCAAGGACTCAGAAGAAGCTTGAATAGGACCAACACAAGTAACCCAATTTTTCTGCCAATTAAAATTAGTTACAGTCGTAAAATGTTCCTCGTTTAGAGTCTCAATATTGCCAGTATGTGTCCCCGTAATTATAAATTCAGTGGTATTTTTTACCCGAATACTAATATTACCAAAACCGATCCCATTTTCATATTCACCAATTAAACCTAATTGATATAATTTATTACGCCAATGGTTAATTTCAACTAATTTTTCCGGATTAATCGGTTTATCCTTAATCCAATTACACAAATATTTAATATAACCTTCATCCATCATAATTTTTTTCAATTTTATCAAAACCAGAATACAATTCCAAAGGAAATTAGAGAGTCGATTAAGATGTTACCATCTTAACCTCTCCTCCGAAACCGTACGTGAGACTTTTACCTCATACGGCTACTCAATAAGATTACCCTTGTCATGGGAGCTTCACCTTGAGTCTTTCTTCCAGTTGCTGTCGTTCTCTTTCTATTACGATAAGGTCGAGGTGGTCAGGTTTTCTGGTTTCCTTTACTTTTGTCTTGTTGGACTTTGGTTTAGGCTTTTGATTGACTCTCAAAGATTTCATTTCCTTACGTACGGCTTTGATTTCGTTAATTATGTCAATTTTGACTAACCCTAACCTTTCGATTTGGGCTTTGTTAGCTTCACTGAGTTTGAGATTTTTACGTCTCTTAATATCCATCTCAACCGTGTCGAGTTTAGTCTTGAGCAATTTTAGCTCTGGGTTACTATTCTCTTCTTTATTTTCACGCACCCTTATGGAATCTTCTCTGGTTTTAGTATCGTGACAGTGACCATGAAGTAATTGTAGGTTTTTATATTCATCCTTACCTCCTTCGGTTTTTGGGATAATATGGTCAACCTCAATCACATCTTTGCTCGTAAAGTAATGTCCACATTTGGTACATTTGCCCTTTTGTTTCTTTAACAAGGTAGCTACCCTTGTGCTTGTTTCTGGGTGTTTCCCTAGTCTTGT